>JAGLCE010000013.1 GCA_023146365.1 Endozoicomonadaceae bacterium | reverse complement strand
TAACAGTTGCTTATACGTACGTCTTTCGTATAAGCAGCTATCTGTTGAAAATACGAACACTGGTCAATGGCTTGCCACATCTGCCCTGCAGCCGTATTTAAGAACTATGATGCACATAGCACCTACTACGTCTTTCACGATTTCTATATTTTTCGTATAAGTAAACCTTAATTGGAGTATGAGCCGTTTTTGCCATTAGATTCAATAGGTTGCAAGAAGTGTTGCAAAGCTGCTTATACGAACTATCTCTACTGTATATATATCCAGTGGTTAACCCATTATGCGTTTACAGAAACGATTTCAAATCAAAGTCAGAGGAGCTAATTATTCCCTTGAGAAGGAGGATGCTACCCTTTTTTAGGCCTGTCAACCATGTTAAAACTCAAATCTCTACCCACCATCTTTCCAAGTTGATCAACAAATTCAACACTCCAACAAGGCAATCCCTTCCTTGTATTGCATTTTAAAATTCGCAAGAGAATTTTAGTCGGGAGCAAGAGTTTACGGCGCTTTACCAGCTTGCGGATCACGTTGTTCAGCGATTCGATGGCGTGGATCGTGTCGATGACGTGACGAAATAGCGTAAGCATTTGGGGGAGGAAAACGCTACCCGTCATACCTGTCCCAATAAATCGTAATCTAGGTCATATTTTGGATGTGATTCCAATAAATACGCTGATCAACAGGGAACCATTCACCATTGGAAACCTGCGTGCCTGCAACGTTACCATTGGGCTTCATGCCATCAACGGCAGACACTCCATAAAAAATGCTCGCTGAATAGCTGAGATGTTTCATGGAGTATTCTGCTGATCAGAGCAGAATATGCCTGATATCAGACAACAGCTGACTCAGAAACGAAGTGAAGCGAGCAGCCTCTGCGCCATTGACTGCCCTGTGATCATAAGAGAGGGACAACGGTAAAATAAGACGGGGTTCAAACTCCACGCCGTTCCATTTTGGCTTGATCTCAGCTTTGGAGATACCCAAAATCGCAACCTCCGGCGCATTGACGATCGGCGTAAAGGCCGTGCCGCCAACAGACCCCAAGCTGGAGATAGTAAAGCAGCCGCCCTGCATCTCATCTGGCTTGAGCTGTTTGTTTCTGGCCTTTCCAGCCAGTGCCACACATTCGTCTGCCAGCTCCCACAAACCTTTTTTGTCGACATGCTTGATGACGGGTACCAGCAGACCATCTGGTGTATCCACCGCGATACCGATGTTGATGTATTTCTTATAGATAATACGATCCATTTCAGGAGACAGGGAGGCGCATAATTGCGGTATCTCCTTCAGCGCATAGGCACACGCTTTTAACATGAAGGGCAGTGGCGTCAACTTGCTTCCACGCGCCATGGCTGCCGTTTTCTGACTCTTACGAAAGGTTTCTAGTTCAGTGATATCTGATTCATCAAACTGGGTCACGTGTGGCACATTCAGCCAGCTACGTTGGAAATTCTTCCCTGCAATTTGACGCAGACGGGTCAGTGGCTTCTCTTCGATGTCGCCCCATTTGCTGAAGTCTACTGCAGGCATCTGAGGAATGCCTAAACCACTTGATGCAGACGTCGGCGCGCTCAATTTAGTTTTCACATACGTCTGAACATCTTCCTTTAGAATTCGGCTATGGGGGCCACTACCCTGAATCAGTGACAGGTCAACGCCAAACTCACGGGCAATCTTGCGCACAGACGGTCCAGCGTGAATACGTTTGTTGGCCTGCTCCTGTTCGAGGGTAGATTCCATCGCTTTCTGAGGCTGTGCCGCTATCGTTGCAGGCGTTGCAGGCGTTGCAGGTTGTTCTGTAGCGGGTGGAGCCGATGTTGTCGTCTGTTCAGCCGCTGGTGCTGCCGCGATCATTATCACAATCAGGTCATTTTGACTGAGTGTGTCGCCTTCCTTTACTTTCACTTCCGTGATCAGACCATTAAACGGTGAAGGCACATCCATGATCGACTTATCAGATTCCAGTGTGATCAGCGTATCTTCTTGACTGATCGTGTCACCTGGCTTAACGGATACTTCGATCACCGGCACATTATCAGAACCGATATCCGGGACTCGCACCTCCTGAATGACGCTCGCTGCCGTGGCTACCTGCGTAGCTTCTGGCTCAGGTGCTGCAACGGGCTGTTCAGCAACCGGTTCAGACGCAACCGATTCAGCAGCACCTTCTTCGACGGCCAGTGTTAGAAGATCATCGCCTTCTGAGACCTTATCACCGACCTTAAGCAATACGTCGACCACGCGACCATTGCGTGGTGCAGGGATTTCCATGGTCGCTTTGTCAGACTCAAGAACAATCAGAGAATCTTCAGTTTCAATCTGATCGCCTGCCCCGACACACACTTCAATGACTTCTGCGTCACCGCTGCCGATGTCCGGTACCTTGATGATTTCATTACTCATTCGTTCACCTTAGGATCTTTCGCCGGGCGACGGCTTTTTCTCTCTGCCGCCGCCTCGAATAACAGAGCGTTAGCAATACAGGGGATTGTTCTTTTCTGGATCAATGTCGAACTGCTTCATGGCATCAATCACGATACTGGCTTCAATTTCACCGTCCTTCAAGAGGCCCGACAGCGCTGCAACCGTGATGTAGTAACGGTCAACTTCAAAGAATTTCCGCAAATTTTCACGCGTATCGGAGCGACCAAAACCATCCGTACCCAGAACGATAAACGTACTCGGCACAAAGTCGCGAATCTGGTCAGCGTACAGCTTCATGTAGTCAGTAGCAGCAATGACCGGTCCCTTACGACCCGACAGATGTTTCTCGACCCAAGAAATACGCTGTTCAGATGTCGGATTCAGCATGTTCCAGCGTGCTGCGTCAAGACCATCACGACGCAGTGTGTTGAAGCTGGTTGCACTCCAGATATCCGATTCTACTCCAAAGTCATTACGCAGGATCTCAGCGGCTGCACGGACTTCCTGTAGAATAGAGCCACAACCCATCAGCTGAACTTTGGATTGGTCGTTGTTGACGCTCTCTTCGAAACAGTAAAGCCCCTTGAGGATACCTTCAATGACTTCCTCACCTTCAGGCATCGCCGGTTGGAGGTAGTTTTCATTCATGGTTGTCAGGTAATAGAAGATATTCTCCTGATTTTCAATCATACGCCGCAGGCCATCCTGGATAATCACAGCCAGTTCATAGCTGTAAGAGGGGTCATAGCTCTCACAGTTTGGGATAGTGGATGCCAGAATATGACTGTGACCATCCTGATGTTGTAAGCCTTCACCGTTCAGCGTAGTACGACCGGAAGTCGCACCCACCAGAAAACCACGAGCTTGTATGTCACCGGATGCCCAGGCCAAGTCGCCGGTACGCTGAAAACCGAACATGGAATAAAACACATAGAATGGAATCATTGGCACATCGTTGTTACTGTAAGAGGTCGCAGCAGCGATCCAGGCGGCGTGTGCGCCCGCTTCATTGATACCCTCTTCCAGAATCTGACCAGACTTGGACTCCTTGTAGAACATGACCTGATCGGAATCCTGAGGTTCATACTTCTGACCCTCCGCAGAGTAGATACCCAGCTGACGGAACATACCTTCCATACCAAAAGTACGGGCTTCGTCAGGTATAATCGGGACAATATGCTTACCGATCTTTTTATCTTTGCTCAGCACGCCCAGAATACGGGTCAGCGTCATTGTGGTGGAGATCTCGCGCTCACCACTGCCCTTGGTCACGACGTCGAATGCTTTTAGTGTCGGTATTGACAGCTTGACATCGGTTTTTATGCGACGCTGGGGAATAAATCCCCCTAGTTTCTCGCGACGCTTACGCATGTAAATCATTTCTGGGCTGTCCGGATCCGGCTTGTAATACGGGACACTCTCCAACTCTTCATCTCTGATCGGTAGGTCGAACCGATCACGGAAATGCTTGAGATCCTCAAGAGGCAAATGCTTCACCGAGTGGCTGATGTTCGCCGATTCCGCACTGGCTCCTGTACCATAACCCTTCACTGTTTTAGCCAGAATGACAGTGGGTTGCCCGGTGTGATTAACCGCCGCATGATACGCTGCGAAGACTTTGTATGGATCATGTCCCCCACGATTCAAACGCCAGATGTCGTCATCTGAGAGATGCTCAACCAGTTTCAGAACGTCAGGATCACGCGCAAAGAAGTTCTCTCGTGTCCAGGCGCCACCTTTCGCTTTGCAATTTTGGTAGTCGCCATCAACGGCTTCATCCATGACCTGTTGCATCGCACCCTGCTTGTCATTGGCAAATAGCGGATCCCAGTGACGACCCCAGACTACCTTGATGACGTTCCAGCCAGCACCGCGAAAGACACCTTCCAGCTCTTGGATAATCTTACCGTTACCACGCACAGGTCCATCCAAACGTTGCAGGTTGCAGTTAACAACAAAAATCAGGTTGTCCAGCTTCTCACGACCCGCTAAGGAGATAGCGCCTAGAGACTCAGGCTCATCCGTCTCGCCATCACCCAGGAATGCCCAGATCTTACGGTTTTGCTCCTGCATCATGTTGCGGTTAATCAGGTACTTCATAAAGTGCGCCTGATAGATCGCTTGCAGCGGTCCCAGCCCCATGGACACCGTGGGAAACTGCCAGAAATCAGGCATCAACCAAGGGTGCGGATAAGAGGGTAGTCCCTTGCCGCTCACTTCAGAGCGAAAGTTATCCAGCTGTTCTTCAGAGAGGCGACCTTCTATAAATGCTCGGGCATAGATACCTGGCGATACGTGACCCTGGTAGTAAACCAGATCGCCTTCTCGGCTATTTTCCGGGCCGTGGAAGAAATAGTTATAACCGATATCGTACAGCGTAGCGCTGGACGCAAAGGAAGAGATGTGACCACCTAGATCACCACCACGTTGACTGGCGCGCATCACCATTGCCAGAGCGTTCCAGCGAACCAGGGAACGGATTCTGCGCTCCATGAAGAGGTCGCCGGGCATTCGGACTTCTTTAGCGGAAGGAATAGTGTTGCGGTAAGGGGTCGTGATGGCGTAGGGAATCTGTGCTCCCTTACGGCTGGCGCGCTGGGCCAGACGGGTCAGCAGAAAATGCACTCGATCTTCGCCTTCTGTTTCAAGTACGGATTCGAGAGCGTCTAGCCATTCTTGGGTCTCAATGGGGTCAATATCGCGCTGCATTGCCGTGCTCCAAGCCCTAAAGAGGAGGCACAAATGCAACGAAATCCATCGCACCCAGCCACCTGATGTTCAAATGGTAAGCTTGAGTCCGTTGGCGACATGCTACGGCATGCTGTGTCCGCTCTACTGAGTTCCGCAAGTTGGCCTGCGGATTGATGACTCAAGCTGATTGGTATTTTTACTACGTTTTTTGTCAATTTAACAATCGTAGCTGATTTTTTTATGTCATAAAGCCATATTTAACGATTTAACGATAAATGCAATCATTATCGAGAAAATCTGTAAAAAACTCGATACTATCTTGCTTGTTGATGTCTTACTGGTTAGACCGATAATTCTATGATTACTTCTATGCCTGAACACATCCGTCAGTTACTTCAGCGCTGTCGGCAGCAGTTTGTCGAGGCCGGTGCTGATAACAAGCAACTGCTTGAGAGTCTGGATCAGTCCCTCAATAACCAGCTGGATGTTTGCTGGGGCGGTAGCGATTACGCCTCTGATCTCTGCATGAGACTGCCAGAGATTCTCAAAACATTGATTCAGGATGGACAATTAACACAGATATTGCCAAAAAAAGTGATTCAGCAATCTCTGAGCGAAATATTATTGACCATTACATCAGAAGATGAACTGGCATCTGCTCTGAGACAGTTTCGCCATTATCATCAATTGCGCATTATCTGGCGAGACCTAAACCGGCTTGCGGATTTAACGGAAACTATGAACGATCTGTCGAATCTGGCGGACTGCTGCATTGATGGCGCTTGTCAGTGGCTTTATGAGCGACTGTGTGCGTCACTGGGTACACCTTATGGGTTGCCAACACCAGAGTCAGAATTGGTACCTCAGAAAATGGTGGTATTGGGCATGGGTAAGCTGGGTGCCTGTGAACTCAACCTCTCGTCTGATATCGACCTGATTTTCTGCTATCCCTGCATAGGGGAGGTCCAGGGAGGCTCGTGCCCTCTGAGCAATCAGGAGTTTTTCATTCGACTGAGTCAGAAACTCATTGCCGCTTTGGATGCCAAAACAGAGGATGGTTTTGTTTTCCGTGTTGATATGCGGCTGCGCCCCTACGGAAAAAGCGGTGTTTTGGTGCTCAGCTTTGCCGCTATGGAGCAGTATTATCAGGATCATGGCAGAGACTGGGAACGATACGCCATGATCAAAGCTCGAGCTGTCGCCGGAGATATTGGTCAGGGCAATGAGCTGTTGCAAACACTCAAGCCCTTTGTTTATCGTCGTTACCTTGATTTTGGTGCCGTCGAAGCCTTGCGAGAGATGAAGCGTCTGATTCATTGTGAAGTCTTTCGCCGGAATATGCTGAATAATATTAAACTCGGGCCTGGTGGCATTCGCGAGATTGAATTTATTGTCCAGAGCTTTCAGTTGATCCATGGTGGTCGGGAGCGTCAACTACAGCAACGATCACTACTCCGCATTCTTACCGTACTGACAGAGTTGAATTATCTGCCGGAAACAGTCTGTGACGAACTCAGTAAGGCTTATTATTTACTCAGAAATACGGAACATGCCTTGCAGGCGGTTGCCGATCGCCAAACGCAAACCTTGCCCGTCGCTGAGCAGGATAATGAGCGCCTTGCCTGGGTGATGGGTTACGACACTTGCCAAGCCTTCCACAAAACGCTTGATTATCACCAAAAACGGGTGATTTACCACTTTGAGAAGGTGGTTCGTGACCCGAATGCCAATCAGCAATCATCCATTCAGCCTGACAGTGATTGGAAAGCGCTATGGTCAGCCCTGTGTAGCCCAGAGGAAGAAGTGAAACTGTTCGAGCGGCATGGTTTTACCGATCCAAAAGCTGCACACCGATGCCTGCTGAATTTGCGTGACAGTAGGGTATTAAGCACCGTTCGACGCCAGAGCGCAGATCGAATTCGCCAGTTTATTCCAATCTTGCTACAAACCATCAGTCATTCTGATCAGCCAGATCAGGCGCTGACTCAGGTGCTGCCCATTATCGAAGCAGTGCTGCGTCGAACCGCTTACTTGGCATTATTAATAGAAAATCCTCATGCACTGGAGCATCTGGTCAAGCTCTGCTCTGCCAGTCCATGGATCAGTGAGAGGATTGCTCGTCATCCGGTATTGCTGGATGAATTTCTGAATATTGGCAGTCTTTATGCGCCGCCCAATCAGCAGGTGCTTCAGGAGGAGTTACGTCAGCAGCTGGTTCATATCCCAGAGGATGATCTTGAATCCCAGATGGAAGCGCTTCGCTATTTCAAAATGGCTCATGTACTGCGTCTTGCTGCCGCACAGGTAGTGGGTACCATGCCTCTGATGAAACAGAGCGATTATCTGACATGGATAGCGGAAGCTGTTCTGAAGGAGGTGCTGAGTATCGCTTGGCATCACTTGGTTGCACGCTACGGCCAGCCAATGGAGACCGCTGACAAACCTTGTGATCCTGGGTTTATTATCGTGGGATACGGCAAGTTGGGGGGGGTTGAGCTGGGGCCTGGATCCGACATTGACTTGGTATTTATTCACAATGGTGGTCTTAATCTGAGTACCAATGGCGAATGCGAGCTGGATAACAATCAGTTTTTTATCCGATTGGGTCAACGTATTGTTCACATTCTGTCAACTTCAACAGCCTCTGGACAGCTTTATGAGGTTGATATGCGACTCAGACCTTTCGGTAGCTCTGGCTTGCTGGTTTCTTCTTTTCCTACCTTTGAAAAGTACCAGAAAAATGAAGCATGGACGTGGGAGCATCAAGCCTTGGTGAGAGCGAGGGTTATCGCCGGTTGTCCTAAATTAGGCGCAATGTTTGAAGTGATGCGCTCCACCATATTGGCTGCCGATCGTGACCTGAACGAGTTACGCCAAAAAGTACTCGACATGCGCCATAAAATGCGCAGCAATCTAGGTGTCAAGGAGACGGGCGCGGGTACACGTCTAAACACTTGGAATGCGAAACATCACTTCCATTTAAAGCAGGACGTCGGTGGCATTGTGGATATTGAATTCATCACCCAGTATGTGGTGTTGGCTTGGTTTCATGAATTTCCGTCCTTGTCGACCTGGAGTGATAATATTCGCATCCTTGAGGAGATGGAACAGGCTCAGATTCTGCCTGTGCAGGACTGCAAGAAACTCCGGTGTATCTATCAGACCTATCGTAAAACGCTGCACCTGAGAGCCTTGCAGAATCTGGGTAGTAGAGTATCGTCTGACCAGTTTCATGAGGAGAGGAAGACCGTCATAGCGATCTGGGATCATCTGATGCAAACAGAGACACTACAGAAGAAAGTGGCTGGTTAATCCACAAAGCGGTTATTGCTGGGTGTTGGGTGAAATACGAAAAATCGTAAAGCAGCGATTGGAAACAATCTGAACGATATTGGCTGAATTGAGTTAAGATCAGTCTTGATTGCTGGAAATGCGCGTCTTTGATTGAGGTAACGTTTGTTGTAGCAATGAGTCTAATTCGAGCATAATAAGAGAGATTTTCGACAGGAGCAGTGCTGATGTCTTTTGCTGATCGCGATGGTGTGATTTGGTATGATGGCAAGTTGGTTCCTTGGCGTGATGCGACAACCCACGTCCTGACGCATACCCTTCATTATGGTCTTGGCGTCTTTGAAGGGGTGCGCGCTTATGCCACTGATCAGGGGCCATGCATTTTTCGATTACAGGAACATACTCGGCGTCTCTTCCGCAGCGCCCATATCTTGGGGATGAAAATTCCGTACGGCTACGAAGAACTACTGGAAGCACAGAAAACCGTTGTGAGAGAGAGTGGTCTAGATTCCGCCTATCTTCGCCCGATGTGTTTCTACGGATCAGAAGGTATGGGGCTTCGCGCTGATAATCTGGAAACGCATTGTGTTGTCGCAGCTTGGGAGTGGCCCTCTTATATGGATCCTAAAATGAGGGAGAAGGGGATAAAAATCCGTACTTCCTCATACACCCGACACCATGTGAATATCAGCATGTGTAAGGCCAAGGCGAACGGTCATTACATCAATTCCATGCTGGCGCTCAGAGAAGCCTTGGACTGCGGTTGTGAAGAGGCTCTATTGCTGGATAACGAAGGTTATGTAGCAGAAGGCAGTGGTGAAAACTTCTTCATGGTTAAGGATGATGGCATTCTGTATACTCCAGAGCTGACCTCCTGCCTGGAAGGCATTACCCGTGACACAATCATCCAGTTTGCGCGGGAGATAGGGCTGGAAGTTCGAGAGAAGCGTATCACCCGTGATGAAGTCTATGTTGCCGAAGAAGCTTTTTTTACTGGAACTGCTGCGGAAGTTTTGCCGATCCGTGAGCATGACAGTAGGATGATCGGTGACGGCTGTCGTGGTCCTATCACCAAAACGTTACAGACAATGTACTTTGATCAGGTGGCTGGGCAACGAGACATTCATCCCGAATGGCTGACCCTTGTTCGTTAATTTATTGTTATTGATTAACCTATATTGTCCCGACAGTCAGCCTTGATGAGCATCGGTGAATGGATGTTCCTAGCAGCACATACTAACGGTTTGAAACAGTGTTCCCCTCTCTGGATACGGGTTACGCTTGGTAGACTGACACTCCTCATGGTCATGAGGGAGCGGGTAGTGTGAAGGTGCTGGTCATTAAAACTTCATCCATGGGGGACGTGATTCACACGCTGCCCGCATTGACTGATGCAACGGAAGCTATCGCCGGTGTTCGTTTCGACTGGGTCGTGGAAGAGGGTTTTTCCGAAGTTCCGGCTTGGCACTCTGCGGTAGATCGAGTGATTCCAGTGGCTATCCGACGGTGGCGTAAACACCCGTTCCGAACTTGGCGTAGTGGTGAGTGGCGGCGTTTCCGGGACTCCCTGACGCAAACGTCCTATGACATTGTGATCGATGCCCAAGGTCTTCTGAAAAGCGCTTGGCTAACCCGTTACACACAAGGATTGGTACACGGTCTGGATAAAAACTCGGCACGGGAGTCTGTTGCTGCGTACTATTATGATCAAACACACTCGGTCGCCAGGCATCAGCATGCGGTTGAGCGGGTCAGGCAGCTATTTGCTTTGTCACTGGGCTATACCGTACCAGCGATCAAAGGGCGCTTTGGCTTGGATGCTGACTATTTCAGCAATATCCAAGGGGTTTGCCCTATTCAGAATTATATGGTTTTTCTTCATGGCACGACTTGGAAAACCAAGCACTGGCCAGAGGCTTATTGGTGTGCACTGGCTCGATGCGTAACAGCGCGAGGTTATGTTGTCTGTCTGCCTTGGGGTAATGAAAAAGAGCGGTTGAGGGCTGAACGTATCGCCTTCACTGTCGACGGTGTACGTGTACTGCCTCAACTGAATCTTCGTGATATCGCTAGCGTGATTGCTGGTGCCAGTGCAGTGGTGACGGTGGATACGGGTCTTGGTCATCTGGCGGCCGCATTGGACGTGCCAGCAGTTTCACTCTACGGCCCCACCAGTCCTGACCTTGTTGGAACCTATGGTGAACAGCAGGTACATTTGACCATTGATCAATACCCTTCCTGCAATACTCAGAATAATGTCGAGCCGCCAATATTTGCTCCGTTGACAGCGGATATCGTCTGGCAAGCGCTGGCATCGATTATCAGAGCACCACACAGATCAGCCGCTGATAACAGACTGAGGGAGATGGTCTGTGAATCAACAGGAGTCCGATGAGACTGGCATTTATTCTCTATAAATATTTTCCGTTTGGTGGCCTCCAACGGGACTTCTTACGGATCGCACTGACCTGTCAGACGCGGGGGCATCATATTGTCGTTTATACCTTGCAGTGGGACGGTGAGTATCCGGATGATTTTGAGATCCACACATGGAAGCCAAAAACGTTTAGTGCGTGCGCAAGAAACCAACAATTCCATGATTATGTATTCAACTGTCTGACCCAGCATCCGGCAGATCTCATCATCGGCTTCAACAAAATGCCAGGGCTCGACATCTATTATGCTGCCGATACCTGCTACGAAGATAAGGTGAGGCATCAGCGAAGTCGATGGTATCGTTTGGGTGCGCGTTATCGGCACTTCTCGGCGTATGAACGAGCCGTGTTTGGTCGCAAAAGTCATACTGAATCTCTGCTGATCTCAGCAGTTCAGAAACCTCTGTTTGAACAATATTACGGCACTGCATCAGAGCGTCTCCATCTGTTACCCCCTGGTATATCTCGCGATCGTCGGAGAGCTGACAACGGTGATGTAATCCGCGCAAAATTTCGTGATGATTTCGGCGTAAACGACGATGATATGTTACTGCTGATGATCGGTTCTGGTTTCAAGACCAAAGGTGTGGATCGTGCCCTGTTAGCGATCAACTTATTGCCCAGCGCGCTAAAGGCAAAAACACGGTTGTTCGTCGTCGGACAGGATAACCCTCGACCGTTCAATCGACAAGTACATAAAATGGGTATTGCACGACAGATTACTTTTTTTCCCGGGCGTGATGATGTGCCTCGCTTCTTGTTGGGTGCAGACCTGCTGATTCATCCGGCGCATAATGAAAATACAGGCACTGTGTTACTGGAGGCACTAGTGGCCGGTTTGCCGGTCTTCTGTACCGACGTTTGCGGTTACGCCCATTACATCATCGAAGCCAGTGCGGGAGAGCTGATCCGCTCGCCATTCAGTCAAGAGGCAATGAATGCGCAGTTGGTCAATATTCTTCAATCGGCGTCTTTACGCAAAGAGTGGCAGACCCGTGCACTGGCTTTTGCCGATACTGCGAATATTTACAGTATGCCGGAACATGCTACAGCTCTCATCGAGACGATTGGCGCCAAGCTGACAGGAGCAGCCTGATGTTCTGGTTGTGTAATGATTTTAAGTGCGCCTGGAAAGGTTGTGATCCTTTCGAGAAGATAGAAACTCTGCAAGGTAAGGTCTATCGCCAGCTCGAAGCTCGTAAGACCTTGCAATTTGAGCAATATGGCAAGAGCTTCTTCATCAAAATTCATCAAGGCGTCGGCTGGAAAGAGATTCTGGATAATCTGATCCGACTACGTGCACCGGTTCTGGGTGCTGGCAATGAATGGAGAGCTATTCAGAAGCTTGAATCCTTGGGTGTAAAAACAATGACAGCTGTCGCCTATGGTCAACAGGGCAGCAATCCTGCACACCAAAAGTCGTTCATCGTGACAGAGGATTTGATCAATACAATCAGCCTGGAAGACTTGTGTGTCGAGTGGCCCACTGCTCCACCGTCCTTTCAGCTCAAAATCGCATTGATCAATAGGGTGGCTGATGTTAGTAGGCGGCTGCATCAAAATGGTGTTAACCATCGGGATTACTATATATGCCATTTTCTGCTGTATATTCCCCACGGTCTTGCTAACATTGATCCTGATAACATAACATTGTCGTTGATTGATCTGCACCGCAGTCAGATCCGCTCAATAACGCCAAAACGTTGGATCATCAAGGACATTGCCGGGCTCTGGTTTTCAGTCGTTGATATTGGTTTGAGCCAGCGGGATCTATTTCGATTTATCCGAATTTATACCGGACTCCCTTTGCGTGAAGCCTTTACTCAATATCAATGGTTATGGCAACCACTGGAGCGAAAAGTGCAAACACTTCACCGCCGTTACCACAGAAAATCGAAGAATGGTGAGTGGCTGTGATTGCCATCAAGCAATGGTGTCGATTATTTAATACGGTCACTTGTTCTATAACACCGGACTATCGCCAGACCAAGGTCGCAAACGCATTGGATTCGCTGGAGAAGATGTTTGCCATTGAACCCCGCGTGCCATTGGCCTCATCCGATTCAGAAAGTATTGTTTTTCGTCACGAAATCGACGGTTCATCGTTTTATGTAAAACGCTATCACTCGACGAAGGGTCTTCGCAGCTGGCTGGGCTGGAGTCGTATTCAGATTGAGTGGAAAAACCTGTTATTATTCAAGCGTCTCAATGTTCCGACCATCAATATTGTGGCTTATGGCACAGAGCGTTGTTTCAGCAAAACGGTGCGTGGTGTACTGGTCACTGAAACATTGGAAAACACGAATGATCTGGCAACGATGGTAAAGAACCATTCACCATTATTGAACAACCGAGCATGGGTGAGCAGTGTGATTAATCAAGTCGCCAACGTTGTGCGCACGCTGCACGACTATTGTTTTGCACATAATGATTTAAAATGGCGGAATATTCTCGTTACCCAAGATGGTGAAAAACCACAGATTTATCTGATCGATTGTCCGGTAGGGCAGCGTTGGTTCGGTCTAATACAGCGTCATCGGTTACTGAAAGATATCGCCTGCCTTGATAAGGTTGCATCGCAACAGTTAAGTCGAACCCAGCGCATGCGCTTCTTCCTCGATTATCGTGGTCATTCAACGCTGAACGCCAAAGATAAACAGGATATCCGGAGAATACTGACGTTCTTCAAGGGGCGCAAATGACGGAGTCTCTGCCTCTTTCGATGACTCCTCTGCAGACCGATAGTCTGCTAATGTCGATGCAGACTCCTCCGACAACCCCTTTCCGTCTCATGACGCGACATGGAACCATTACATGCTGTAAGGTTTTGCGTTTTCTTCTTGGCAAACGAATGGTGGCTCTTGCAGAACAGGATGGTCAGCCATGCATTATTAAATGTTTTTTTGGTAAAAACGCCAATCGCTATTTTCAGCGGGAGTTGGCTGGTATAAACGGCTTTATCCGTTCCGGTGCTGATACACCTGCATTGATCCGCTGTAGTGATGCGAATGAACAGGAAGGGCTGCACATTCTGACTCAATACCTTGGAAAAGTACGTTCACTGGCTGATATTTTAGAGCAGGATATAGATGATAGATGTCGTATAGTATGGCTGCAACAATCAGCCAGATTACTGGCAAAACTTCATAAGACGGGTGTCTGTCAGCAGGATATACACCTTGATAATCTATTGGTCAGCAACGATCGTCTTTATATGATCGATGGCGGTGGAGCTTCTGTTAGTTTGAGTCCGTTGACGTCTAAGCGATGTTTTGAAAATCTAGCGCTATTCATGGCGGTGCTTTATCCGCGTTATGACTGTTTTGCCGACAACGTTCTCACAGATTATGCTTCAGAAAACCCGCTGGCTGCAGGTTGGACGAAAAAAGCGTTTCTTGAAAAAGTGCATGAGCTGCGCAAGTGGCGTGAACGCTTTATCCAGAAATCCCTGCGTAACTGTACAGAATTTAGAGTTGAAAAAAACAATGACCATTTTGCTGCGTTTACGCGTATTTATGATGAGGCATCGCTACAGTCGTTAATCGCTAATCCTGAGGCTTACATCGCCAATGGCAAGATCCTCAAACAAGGAAAAACCAATACCGTTGTTATTGTCTCCCTTGATGACGGGAACAAGGTGCTGATCAAGAAGTACCAGAGTACCAAAGGTTTCTTGCATGCGTATCTGCGCCCACTGCGATCGTCAAGGGCTCGCAAAGCTTGGTTGAATGGCCATCTACTGCGTTTTCTGGGAGTCGATACGCCCGCCCCGATGGCCATGCTCGAACACCGTTCAGGCCCTGCGGTTATCTGCAGCTATATTGTCACTGAATTTGTGCCCGGCACACACGCAATGGCCTATTTCAATTCAGCGCAGGAGCCGTTGGCGGAATGGCCACAGGTTGCCTCCGCCATAGGCGATATACTGGTTACCCTCAAGCGTAGCTTTGTCTATCACGGTGATCTGAAAGGGAATAATTTTCTCATCAAAAACCATCAGCCGCAGCTTATCGATCTTGATGCCATGCGATCGTATCAATGGCGGTTTTGTTTTCGGCGCCGTTTTCGCAAGGATCTGGAACGGTTCAGCCGGAACTGGGGTGATAATCCAAACGCTAAGGCGCTGTTTCAGCCGATCATCAATGCGTGGAAAGAGGCTTAACAGGTTTGAGCTTGTGGCCAGGTTTGTTGAAGACGCTGCCTCACTTCTTCAAGGGCTCTGAATAGACGACGTAGTGCAGTGTAATAGCATGATTATGATACGCTCCCCACCACTCTTTTCATCCGTTTGAAAAAGTTTAACTAAAGGGTTAGCAAAGTGAAGCATGAAGGTCTGCCTGTCAACGATGCCATCGCCTGTATAACGTGAAATATTGAGGAAAAATTGTGGTCATTCTTGGTTTGTCCGGTGCGATTAATCACGACCCATCTGCTGCTGTTTATATCGATGGTGAGCTGGTCGCCGCAGTTGAAGAAGAACGTCTTACTCGTGATAAACATGCCAAGGGTCAAATGCCTCTGAAATCGACTGAGTTCGTGCTCAATCAGGCTGGCCTGAAACCGGCAGATGTCGATGTAGTTGCCGTACCAATGGCGCCTGTTAGTCTTCTTAGTCCTGCACGTTGGCATTACGCTAGGCGTTACTGGTACGCCCCAGACCGCGCACTGGATGCACTGTTTAATGGAAACCGTCGTTATCGTCGTTATGTCTCGAATATTCGTAACATGTTGGCGTCGCTTGGCTTTGAATGGGGCAAGTTTGAATTTGAATCGGTTGAGCACCACTTGGCGCATGCATCCAGCTGTTACCACTTGAGCGGTTTCAAAGAAAAAACAGCCATCATGGGCGTAGATGGTAAAGGCGAATATGCTACCACCTTCTTCGGCTATGGTGAAAAGGGAGTTATTTACAAGATCAAGGAGTTTTATGATCCTGATTCGCTGGGCGGACTCTATGGTGCCATGACCGAATATCTCGGTTTCGATATGCTGGATGGCGAGTATAAGGTCATGGGTATGGCGCCTTATGGCGATCCGAAAAAATACGACCTCTCTCGTTTAATTGATAGTGATGGCAAGAGTTTCCAAGTCAACACTCGGCTGGTCAATGTCGTTGGTCTGCGCCGTTACAAAGAGAGTGGCCAGAGCTTCTACTTTACACCAGAACTGATTAAATGGCTTGGGCCACGCCGTAAAGGGGATGTTGCAGACGATCCCTATATCCATTACGCAGCGGCTATGCAGGAGCTGTATGAAAGGGTAGTATTAAATCTGATGGATTACTATCTGGGGGACATTATCAAAGAGACTGGAAAAATTGCTTTCTCTGGCGGTGGTGCTCTGAATGTTAAACTGAACCAGAAAATCATTGAGCGTCCGGAAGTAAAGGAGCTGTTTGTCCAGCCTGCTTCCGGTGATGCGGGTACTGCTATTGGTGCAGCGTCGTTTGCTGCCGTCAAACGTGGCGTTGAAGTGAAACAGATGGCACATGTCTATTTGGGGCCATCTTTCACGAATGAGCAGGTGGTCGAAGCCTGTGAAATGCACCCCAATAAACCCAACTTCCGTAAGATCGACAATGTTCCTCAGAGTATCGCCAAGATATTGGTCGATGGTAATCCGGTGGCTTGGTTTCAAGGGCGCATGGAGTTTGGCCCAAGAGCTCTGGGTTGTCGAAGTATTATTGGAAACCCCAGCATCAAGGGGGTTGCCGACCGGATCAATGAACAGATCAAGTTCCGTGAACGCTGGCGTCCATTCTGTCCTAGCATGCTGGATCGTGTATCCAAAGAAATGTTCAATGTGGATCATCCGGCTCCTTACATGACATTCACGTTCAAGGTGAATGAAGCGTGGAAAGAACGTGTTCCAGAGGTGGTGCATGAAGATGGCACGTCTCGCGGTCAGGCTGTCAGTAAGGATACCAATCCGCGCTACTACGAACTACTCGAAGAGATGGAAAAACTGACAGGAAATGGTGTGGTGCTGAATACATCCCTGAACCGTCGAGGTGAACCCATTGTTTGCACCCCAACCGATGCCATGAACATGTTTTTCGGTTCAGATCTTCAGTATCTGATTATGGAAGATATTTTGGTTGTTAAAGACTGTGAGTGACTTTCTTGAGTTTATCTGACCATGACTCTTTTTAAATAGATGTGCTGTCACATTCTGGTAGTGCAGCCAGTACGCTTGTTACAAAAGACGTATAAAAACGGCAGATTAAAACCATTCGGTATAGCATGATTTGATAAAAGCTCGCTTGTCAGCTTCAACTACTGGAGTCCATAGAGATATGATCCATAAATGCCTTTTCCCCGTAGCGGGTTATGGCACTCGTTTCCTTCCCGCCACAAAATCCATGCCTAAGGAGATGTTGCCTATCATCAACAAGCCACTGATAGAGTATGGCGTTGATGAAGCCTTACAAGCCGGCTTGAATGATATCTGTTTTATCACGGGGCGTGGTAAGCGTGCACTGGAAGATTATTTCGATATTAATTATGAACTGGAAGACAAAATTGCCGGTACGGATAAGGAGGCTTCTCTCAATGGCATTCGCAAAATTATACATGAATGCACCTTTTCTTATACCCGACAAATAGAAAAGAGAGGCTTGGGTCACGCTATCCTGACAGGTAAAACGTTGATCGGTAAATATCCTTTTGCGGTAGTATTGGCTGATGACCTGTGCATTAATCCGACAGGTGATGGTGTCATGACGCAGATGGTCGCTCTGTACAAGCAGTTTCGCTGCACTATTATCGCTATAGAAGAGGTTCCCCAGGATCAGATACACAAATACGGTGTTGTTGCAGGTGAAATGATGCGAAATGATATTTATCGGATCAATACCATGATTGAAAAACCGTCTCTTGAAGAGGCCCCCAGCAACCTCGCCATTATTGGGCGTTATATTCTTACTCCAGATATTTTTGGCATTCTGGAAGATATTGAGCCGGATAAAAACGGTGAACTGCAACTGACCGACGCTCTGATGAAGCAGGCTCAGAATGGCTGTGTCATAGCCTATAAATTCAAAGGAAAACGATTCGACTGTGGCAATGTGAAAGGATTTGTCGAGGCGACTAACTACTGCTACAGCAACGTAAGTGCTACTTAATCCACGTACTACCCCATTTTATTAAATGCCTGTCCTGTAAAGGTGAAATTGGTTATACAGAAATTCACCACCTAGGTGAGTTTTTAAATGATAATTTATCGTGCTACAACCCTTGTAATATAAGAGTCTCAATCATTATCGATACACTCAAAGTCACGAATTCAAAATATTTCCTACTTCTTAATAAATAAAACCTGAATTATTTAAATAATTATATGTCCAACATTATTATTTATATATAGTCTTGATAGAGGTTTGTCATATGAACAAAAATATTTGCAATACTTATTCTAATGATATGCAGGAAGCAACTCCAAGTGGCTCACAATCTGATACATGTGATAAAATATTGCCTTTCAATGGTAGATGTGTCAAACCCAGTTCACCGTTATCTTTTGATGTTACGAACAGTGAAAGTTATTCTACAAGAGTTTCAGCTATCAGAAGAGGCGGTCGTTATAGAGGCTATTCTAAATATCGTGAATTACCATTGATAGAGTGTTCTTATTTTGTTTTAACATCAAACAAAAAAGCCACCTCCACCATAAATAAACAAGATAACAGTAGTCTTCAATCATCTAGTGGTATTGATAAGGCTGATTCTCATTCTTTCACAAATAAATATGAACCCAGTTCAAGTCAGTCTGAAAGTAATAAAATTAATAATACGGACAACGTATCCCATCCTGATTTATTGCCAGTGTCTCTATCTTTTTCAAGAGCTGTTGGACAATCTAAAGAATTACCGAATAAAAATCAAACTGATGAAAGCAATGATAATTCTTCGAATATTAATAAGACTGACGAGCATGCTTCATCGATAGAAAACACAGAGTCCAAGCAAAATCTGTCTAGAGTCCAAATAGATAATAGTGAATATCAGTTTAATCTCAATCTACCATTAACTGAGTGCGAGTATTCAATATGTATAGATAAAAAAGCCGATTTGTTTAAAACATGGTTAGAGAGAGTGAAAGCTGTTAATGCTCAGTCTGTCATCATAGAAAGAGAAAGATGCGGTTTTGAAGAATCGCTCCTTGCTGTTGAACTAATAAATATAAAAATAGCACGCTTCGATCAAGTGAATGTGATTAAAAACTTAATCTGCTGGACAGAGAGGTTTCAAAACTATGACATAAGTATACTGACAACAATTTTTTACTCATTAGTGAAGGCTGAAATTTTCTTGTGGCCACAACACATAATGACATACGATGAAATTACATTCATGAAAATACTACTCTCTACACTAGATTCAAAGTATGAAAAGAAAGATGTTTTTATAATACATCGAAATATTTCTAATACGCTATTGGCTTTAGCGAATCTGGCAAAAAAAAGCTCTGCTCTGTTTACACCTATCGATAAACTAGTTATCAAACTATTGATGTTAATCTGTGAACTTGCCAGAGAATTAAACTATGAGGATTTATCTATCAATCTATCTGCAATAGTGAAACTCGTATTAAATAATAGGAGTAGTATCTCAATAAAAGATCAGAATGTTATCAATGCAGTCACCTTATTCTTGTCGAATGTAGCAACACCAGATAAAACATTTTCGTGGTTGTCAATAAGCAGCTTAATGTATAGCATAGGAAATATGATGCAGATGGATATAGAAGATAAACATTGCATCATGAATGCCTTTAACGCATTGTTACCTTCTGTAAAACTTGATCTAACGTCTGTAAAACCAAGAAGTATATGTAATGTATTGTTTGCCATATTACACATAATGAGAGAAAAAAAAGATGATATGAAGATACCCGATGATATTGATATAACCAAAGATATAATAGAGCCGTTATTATTTTGCGTGAATAAAGACACTACACATGAGCTCACTGTATTTGACGCAAGTATTATGATTTTTTACATATCATCTCTGCGCGACATAGGTTTGACCAAAATAAACAATATTGTTGAACCTGTAGCTATATTAATCGCTGTCATACCCATATTGTCAAAAGAACATAAATTCATCTCAATCTCTAATCTTGGCATCATGATGCTTGGTGCAGGTAAACTAATAAACGACCATCTTGTGAGTATTAAGAAAGTGGTCGATTCAATACCTCCAATGCTAGAAATAATACATAGAAATGTTAGATGTTTCACGCTAATTGATATGAATCATACGTTATTTTACTTGAAGGAAATGATAAAAAATGGAATACCTTGGGATATAAAATACGAGCGTTTAATCTATGATGTTATAAGAAAAGCATATAAAAATCGAAATAAATTAACAATAGTTTGTTCCTGCTTTATGGCGACCTCTATATCACAGCTTTTGTCATTTGGTGTAGTACGTGATCAGGCTGATAATTTAATTGAATTTCTCAAAGATACATTACTTCCTCATGTTTTAAAGGAAAAGAAGTCTGTTGATAAACTTCAAAATGTTTATCTTGTGTGGTCCCTTGCAAGATTGGGAGAATGTATAAACGTTCCGAAAAGTTTACTTTTATACTGTACCAATAGTTGTGATGTCGGTTCATTGTCCAAAGCAATGGACGTATCGAAGATGTTATGGGGTTTAACTTATTTTTATGCCCAGCCAGGTCTCAGTAATGAATTAAAATGTGTTTTAAAGAAAAGTATGAATGATTTATTTAAAAAGTTAGAGATTTTTCTGACAAACAGAAATGACTATACAGAAAAGCAGTTAAGAATATATGTCACAACTCTGATACTAGCAGCATGCTGGCTAGATATCTGTGTTGATGTTGATACTTTGACTTCTTTCTATCGTGATTCTAAAGTGATTATTTCGAAAGCACAGAAGTTTTTATTATTAAGGATGCGACGTTTTTTTTATAATGAAGTTATTGAGAGTGAAAAGGGGAAGAAGGGTTTTCCACCGCTTGATATACGGATTGAAAAATATAAGCTTGGGGTGGAGGTTAATGGTCCTGTTCATTACATTGGTCCTTTGAGAGGGGAGAGGATTGGTGGCACTATTTTAAAACAATTGACATACCAAAAAATGGGGTACACAATAATTGCAGTGCCAGTATCTTATGTCGATGATGATAAAAAAATAGATGAATTATTAACAATAATTCGACAACACATTGTAAAGTGTAAACAACCAAGATGGGTGGGGTATGCACAACAAATTTGATATTTTACTCGACGAGTCTGCGAATTAATGAGTCGTGTTATGGTAGAATAAAATTCAAAGAAAGATTAAATAATATCTGCATAAATAGAAAACATAATATATGTGGTTATCCTCATGTTATTTACAATAAACATTGTAGAAATATTAACGCTTACTTCTGTAGGCGTTCGCAAAATCCATTAATTATTTTGATATATATTGTAGATTAATGCATTCAGGCTCATGCCCCGTGCCCCGTGCCCCGTGC
>JAGLCE010000129.1 GCA_023146365.1 Endozoicomonadaceae bacterium | reverse complement strand
AAATAAAAGTAAAAGTAAAAGTAAAAGTAGAAAAGATTATTAAAAAATTTATGGCTTCGCACACCGATCCAGGACAGTTGCAACTTTTAGTTCGGGATAACATTCGCAATCGCATAGTCGAACACTCACAAGGGGTATATTTTAAGGAAGATATAGGTCGGCTATCACTACCACGACCCTTAGAGACGTATATCTCTAGACCGTTCGGATACGTAGAAAATTACATACCCTTACCATGAGGGATTCATAATAAATGAAGAAAAAGGGGTCAAATCACTTGTACAATAAAACTACCCTACCAACGTTTTAATTATGCCAAGACCCCAGTGTAAAAATGAGGCCAAGTCTTGTTTTGTGCCTTTCCTGTGCTAGAGAAAAGGGTTGGCTAGATCCATCAGAATCGAATATGCAGGCGCACTTTACACGTGACCTCACGCGGAAACGCCCAAGAAGATATCTATTTCTCGTTCCCACGCTCCTGCGTGGAAATGCATATTTATCCTTGATTTTGTAGTATTTCTTCCCATTATTTAGTCCCGTACGCATTCCCACGCAGGAGCGTGGGAACGAGAAATAGGTTACGTATGCTGGGCGGTAAACAGCCAAGGTGAAATTCACCTATTATTGTTCCCTCAGGGTTGATTTCTATATTTTCAATCTCAATAGCCGATTTGGTCGTTATTTCTTTTTCCCGTATCTTTGTTGTAGGCACATTAATTAATGATGCTGTTTCGGATTTTTCTGCGCTTTCAGTATCAGAACAAGGTAAAAATATCGGCGTCTGATGGACTGACGAAATTTATAGAGCAACACTCAAGCATACCAGAATAAATGTTAGCTATTCTATATCTGCAGTCAATAAAACTACTCTCTCTAAATTGATTGAAATATCCAACACCCCTAAGTTGTAATTATTTTAATATAGATTGACTTCCTAAATTGACGGAACTCATCATCTTGACATATAGGACAAACTCCTTCCAATAACATTCCAGAAGTGTCTTTTGCTTTTAATACTTTGGGGGCACAGTCAGAACATATACTATGCATTAATTGTTGTTCTTTTCGTACATCCTTTTGATTATCTATTGCTTCAGGTAATTCAGCACCACCAGAAGCCTCATCTAGTTTATTTTTTTCACAATTCGGATCTACATTAACAAATTCCTCATAAGAATTATTAGATGCTTCCCCCAACATTGGATCGTATTTAAAGTGTTGATATAAAGCATTATTATAAATATCTGTTCTTTGACATACACAACAACCTTTTGGTTTAGATTTTGTTTTTACAATTTCAACGCCTTCCAAGTCATAAGACATCATAGTCTCTACAGATACATATTCTGTTATTTTTGTATCACAACACCCAGGCTTTGTGCATCCGTTCAATTTAAGTTGAGCTGTCTTTTTTAGCAAGCATTCTAAACAATAGATTATATGACCGCACGGTAAAAAAACAATATTGGCAACGTTATCACAATCGAAGCCACATAACGACTTACGACTCTGTGGATCGATCTTTTGATAGATATCAGGTACTATCCCAGTATCTTTTACTTGAAAAAATAGCGCTGTCATATCATCATTAAATTGACCTTCCCCAACATTTCTTAATATTCTAAACCTCTCATCGACCTCATAGGTATTGAATTGATCAATAAAAATCTTTTTAAGATCCTCTTTTGAAGAGAAGTCACTGGTAAATCTATAACGCATGAAGTTCCATTCGAATATATCACCAATCGTTTGGTTCATGCTTATGCTTGGCATTGTTTCAAGACTTGGATCTATCATATGATCGTAATCGATTTTCGTAATAACTATTTCTTCGCCATTTCCATCGAAGGGAACCAAGCCTGCAACTGCCAGATGACATGCAGGAGAAAGGCGATTAAGATAAGCGCCAACGTGCCTAAATCCAAACGTAAACATAAGAAATTTCATCATGTCAGGTTTCATCATAACCCCGCATTTATAACAAACATAGCCAACATCCTCCAATGATGTAGAACCATGAATTACAGCATCCCTATAAAACAAGCAATGAGATGAACTGGTGAGCGACATCCTAGAATAACGTGCACGGATTTCATCGGCACTCTCAGCATTACTTTCATAGATAGCAGTGTCTTGATATTGTCTCTTCAGGACAGTGATAACCTGATCAGCTCTAGCCTTCAATTCATTCATAGTGCCTGGATAACACCAAATTTGCACTCGGACACCAAATTTGCACTCGGGTTTGGTTTAGTTCTGGCACAAGCTGAGCATAAGAACTCCAGAGCCCATTATCAGACAATAATGCATTTAATGAACAACCCATCGCATAACAAATATGCTGAATAATTTCAATGCATTCCTTTGTGTTCGACTTCACAATTTTTCTATCACCACTCTTTATATTTTTCTTACAGATAACACACTCAATTGCCCCATCATCATTTACATTTAGTTTACTTAAGACGAAGCCTTTTATACTTTCGTTGATTTTAGTTCTATCCGTTACTCTATTTTTAGACTTTTTTGATTTCTGGGTACTACAAGCGTGATCAGTCACTGCCTGCAATACTGATTGGGTACATTCAAATTGAACGCTTTGCATTTTAATTATCCTTTCATATTGAATTAATTGGACAACTTTGAATATAAACAGTTCCCATAGATTGTGGTAAAATGGGGTCAGGAAAAATGGGGGCAAGTCTTGTTTTGTGCCTTTTCTAATAATTAGGGTCAGAGTAATAATTGGGGACTCGATTTTACCGGTGGTACTTTGGTTGAGCTGTCTTACGACAAGCCTTTAGACCCACGAGTTTCATGAGCGAACAGGCAGCAAGTCATTGAGATGAGAGGATGAAGCCAACAACCATCACACCTTCAAAGAGAAGGGGAGTCGGGGCACCAGAGCAAACAGACTGCCAAGTCAGCTCCCATTTTAAATCACTTATGCCCAACCGAGCGCTTGATCGGCTGGACTCATGACTGCCCTCCCCCACGGTTTAGAACATGGGTATCAATCATCGTGGTATTAACATTAGCATGCCCAAGTAACTCCTGAACCGTGCGAAGATCATAGCCACGCTCAAGCAGATGGGTCGCAAAACTGTGTCTTAAGGTATGACAGCTTGGGTGTTTATATACACCTGCCTTTTGAATAGCCTGCTTAACGGCCGACTGGATGCCTCGTTCATGAATGTGGTGTCTGCCCCGTTTTCCAGTTCTAGGATCAGTACTTATTTGTGAGCTAGAAAACAGGTACTGCCAACCTAATTCTTTAGCGACGTTTGGGTATTTTTTCCCCAGAGCACCCGGCAAATGAACAAAATCAATGCCGGCCTCTAGCGCCTTGTGGTGCAGCTGGCGAGATGTTTCAATCTGCTAGTACAGACCATCCACAGAAATATTTGGAAGCAGGGTTACTCTATCTTTAGCACCCTTCCCTTCACGAACCAGAATCTCTTTTCGGTCGAAAACAACATCCTTAATCCGTAAGCGCAGTGTTTCTTTAAGCCTCAAACCTGCTCCGTACATTAACTGGGCTGCCAGTAACGGCGTACCCTGAAGGTTTGCAAGTATCCGGCTTGCTTCTGCCTCAGATAAACCCACCGGTAATTTTTTAGGCTTTCGGGCTTTGAGCCAGTCAGTTATCGAAATTTGATCGTGGCCAAAAACCCTTTTATAAAGAAACACCAATGCACTGAGCGCCTGTTATTGCGTACTGACAGAAACGTGTTTTTTCATGACTAGATGACTAAGGAAGTCACTGACATCATCACCTGTTAACCTTTCCGGATGCCTCATTCCGTGGAATTTGATGAACTGTTTTATCCAACTCCAATAACAGCGCTCCGTAGCCAGGGAATAATTAGCTCCTCGGACTTTGATTTGAAATCGTTGCTGTAAACGCATAATGGGTCAACCACTGGATCTATATACAGTATTTATAGTTCGTATAAGCAGTTTGCAATACTTTTTTCAACCTTTTGAATATAAAGGTAAAAATGGCTCATACTCCAATTAAGGTTTACTTATGCGAAAATTAAGCGGAAAATATAGAAATTGTGAAAGGCGTAGTAGGTTCTATGTGCGTTATAATCCTTCAATACAGCTACAGATCAGGTGTGGCAAGCCATTGGCCTTTTTTCGTGTTTTCAATATATAGTTGCTTATACGAAAGGCGTACGT
>JAGLCE010000128.1 GCA_023146365.1 Endozoicomonadaceae bacterium | reverse complement strand
TTGCCATCCATTGCCATCCATTGCCGGAGAATCTTACCGGAGAAAAGAGAGATTAGTCTACAGGTAGCTAACCGCTTCTTCTGCCCCATCCAGTTATGCACTTCATATTTGAATCCAAGAGACTATAATGGCTCCATCTCAGAATGGTAATACGCTAACGAATGAAGATGAATCGCTACGTTGTTAGCAACACGAGTACGTTTATGCGTTATGCTCTGTACAGTCGTTTTGTTTTTTGTTACAAACTACCAATTATCTATTGCTAATAGAATGAAACTCTGGAGTTATAGTGCAGTAATGACATTTTCAGCATGCAGAGAAAACCTCGTCACCCGTAACCCGTAACCCGTACCGACTCTCACTGCAATGCGACATCACCATTATCAAAGATCACCGAACGTGCTCGCCCTATGCTGAATTCGGCGCACGTTGCTGGATATTGAAATAATTTGGCCAAACCGGACCCCATTGATGAAAAAAGATAGTTTCAGCCGTGATCAATTACTGGCCTGCTCTCAGGGCGATCTGTTTGGCCTCGGTAACGCCCAGCTTCCTGCACCCAACATGCTGATGATGGATCGCATCGTCCATATCAGCATAGAGGGAGGTAATTATAACAAAGGTGAAATCATTGCTGAGCTTGATATCAATCCAGATCTCTGGTTTTTTGCATGCCATTTTCCGAACGATCCGGTTATGCCAGGTTGTCTAGGGCTTGATGCCATGTGGCAACTGGTCGGCTTCTATCTTGGCTGGCTGGGCAATCCCGGTCGCGGTCGAGCACTGGGCTGCGGTGAAGTCAAATTTTCTGGCCAGATACTGCCACACCACAAGACTGTCACCTATAACATACATTTGAGGCGGGTCATCACCCGCAAACTGATCATGGGTATCGCCGACGGCACCCTAAACGTCGATGGCAAGGAAATTTATCATGCCAAAGATTTACGGGTCGGTCTGTTTACCTCAACTGATAATTTTTGACGCAATTTGGGTTAATTCATGAGACGAGTTGTTATTACTGGCCTTGGCATTACCTCTTGCCTTGGCAACTCCCTAGAAGCTGTGACCGAATCACTCAAGAACGGCCGATCAGGCATTCGCTTCAATGAAAGCTATCGCGAAATGGGCTTGCGCTGCCAAATCTCCGGCTCTATTGATATCGACCTGGAGTCCCAAATTGATCGGAAACATCTTCGGTTTATGGGTAATGCTGCGGCTTATGGCTATACCTCACTAAAACAAGCCATTGAAGATGCCGGTCTGGAAGAGAGCGATGTATCAAATACGATGACCGGCCTCATTGCAGGTTCCGGCGGTGCTTCTTCGAATAACATCGTTGAGAGTACTGACATACTGCGAAGCCGTGGTGTAAAACGCATAGGGCCTTATCGGGTTCCGCGTACAATGGCTAGCACCGTGTCTGCCTGTCTATCTTCGCCCTTCAGCATCAAAGGGGTGAATTACTCTATCACATCAGCTTGCGCCACCAGTTCACACTGTATCGGTCACGCCATGGAGCAGATCCAGATGTGCAAGCAAAATATTGTCTTTGCCGGTGGTGGCGAAGAGGAGCATTGGTCCCAGAGCGTCCTGTTTGACGCCATGGGCGCCCTCTCCTGCAAATTCAATGACACGCCAGAAATAGCCTCGCGTCCTTACGATGCAACCCGTGATGGCTTTGTCATCGCCGGAGGCGGCGGCATGGTCGTTGTCGAAGAACTTGAGCACGCCAAGGCCCGTGGCGCAAAAATCTATGCAGAGATCGTAGGCTATAGTGCGACATCAGACGGCTATGACATGGTGGCACCGTCCGGAGAGGGGGCTGTTCGTTGCATTAATCAGGCAATGAGCACAACCAATGGCTCCATCGATTATATCAACACGCACGGCACCAGCACCCAAGCTGGCGATATCACCGAACTAAAAGCCATCAAAACCGTTTTTGGTGACGCAGTCCCAGCAATCAGCTCCACCAAATCGCTTTCTGGCCACTCACTAGGAGCCGCGGGTGTGCACGAAGCCATTTATTGCCTTCTTATGATGAAAGAAAGCTTCATCTGCGCGTCTGCCAATATTACTGAACTTGATAAAGATGCAACGAATATTGCAATTATCAGAGGTGAAGCCATTCACCAGGATCTGACCAGGGTGATATCAAACAGTTTTGGTTTTGGTGGCACTAATGCTTGTTTAGTGTTCGAAAAATACTCTGACTGAGCGACGCCATAATGAGAAAAAGGCAACCAAGTTGCCTTTTTCTTACAGGCTTTATTAGCAGCCTGGTGTAACACCAACTGATTTAAAAATGGAATTAATTTTTGATTCTGAGATCCCGTCCCGGATAGCAACCAGCTTAACGCCACAGGCCGCACCAGAAAACGTCGAATTAGCCGTCCAGTGCAATATATGCGCTTTAAGCATCAGTTCAAATGCTCTTTTGACATCACCATTCAGAACCATTGCCAGCTCATAAAATGCCTTGTTAAAAACACCGCTGCCAGCATGAACATTGTTCTCGCTAATGTCCTTGAAGCTAATAGAGCACCCAGAAACTCGTCTATAACACTCTGCCGAACCATATTTCGAAGGCTGGTTGATTGAGCGTAACGGATACCTCATTTTACTAATTTGCTCACCAAACAGCCATGTTAAGTGACTCTGACCATAGATACTCTTATAAGCCTCAGGATTGTTTTTCAAAAGGAAATACTTCGCCGTCATCGCCGCCATATCAGAAAACGATTCATTAAGAGATCCAGACTGACCGAAACCGAACAACCCTGCATGATATTGAGTAAATGCATGGGTCATCTCATGCGCTAAAAGAGCAAGCGATGTAAAAGGGTAAAACCGCCGTCCACCATCACCAAGACTGACGAATTGACCATTCCATGACGCATTTTGATAATTAACACCCACATGCGTGAGCAGCAGTATTGGCTGATGAGCACCAAAAAGAGTCAATCCATACCAACGTTTATACATAGAAACTACCATATCCCCAAACATATACGCATCATTAGACGGAGAATATGCACCATTAATTGCATCACTCCCTAGATTATTATTACACTCATAATACACGGGTGTGACCTTTTTAAGGTTAACTTGAGGTGCTTGATTATTCATCGAAACAACGATCAAGTTAATGTTAAACAGTTGGCAAACATTTTGATTACGTTCTACTTGCAAAAAGGGCAAGCCATCTTCCCCATAGACATACCGCCCCGTTTTTCGATTTCCACCTGGCCCTTTATCTTTATGCGACGTCTTCACATTATCCCAGTAGTGGTAGATACTGGAATCAGCCGCATCAATCAAATAGTGAGGCCACATCTCCGAACCATCTGGCGCCCCAACCCTGAAACTAACCTGATAAGAAAGGTGTGGTGTCTGATCACTATCTATCCAGATGATTGGCTGGTTATCTGGATCTTTAATATCGTTTTTTGTCCCGACTTTTTCTAAAAAGTTATTTCTGGCAAACTGCTCGATTTCCATTCGATACTCATTGGTTAACATTACGCTATCAATGGGTAGATTAATCTCTTTTGCCAACTTTCCACTGAATTCAGCCTTGGTTAAATCCATCTGCTCGTCATCAGAAAAATGGGCAACAACATCACGCCCTAACACCTGAATCCCTTTGTAGTACTGCTGATAGCGGATATATTTATTACCTTCAATGCTGAATTCTCGGCTTTTAACCAGTGATTTGTCTAGTAAATCAATGTTTTCATCGCTTTCATTGCGATCATCAATAAAAGTAAATTCTTTGAGTGATTTATGATTTACCATCTCCAATCGCACATCATCAATTGCCGCAGAAGAGGTGGCTATCAGCAGTAACCCCACACTAAAAGGAATATTTTTCAACATCCGCTTAAAAACCATCATATATTCCCTGACAATTATATTCGCTTAGTAAATCGAACATTATTAATTAAACAAAAAATTCATCTATTAATTTCACTATAGACTGAAAAAAAAAGAAATGAACATTCGCAAAAAAATTATTTAATTATATTCGCTTAACAAATAGAACATTATTAATTAAATAAAAAATATATCTATTAATTTCATTATAAACTGAAACAAGGAATAAGAAACAAGAAACAAGAAACAAGAAACAAGAAACAAGAAACAAGAAACAAGAAACAAACATTTGCCATAAAAAAACATTTATAAGCAATCGTAGAGACAATAAGTTGTCGAATAAAGAACAAAAAAAAATACCGGAAAGCCGAAACTCCCCAGCATTCAATTAAGTGACGTGATTCAAGCGTTAGATCAACTGACCATTTCCACTAGCAATTTATTCAATCGCTTAACATAGGCCGCCGGATCGTCTAACTTACCACCCGCTGCCAAATTAGCTTGATCAAAAATAATGTGTACCATATCAGCAAACCGATCTTCATCCGGCTCCTGGTCAAGCTTTGTGATCAGGGCATGATCAGGATTCACTTCCATAATAGGTTTACTTTCAGGCACATCTTGACCAGCAGCCTGTAGGATGCTCTTCATCTGAGCCCCCATATCAAACTGCCCCACCACCAAGCAGGCTGGTGAGTCTGTCAGGCGAGTGCTCACCCTAACCTCTTCAATACTATCCGTCAGAACCGTTTTAATACGGGCTACCAAGTCTTCATGTGTTTTCGTTGCTTCTTCCTTGGCTCTCTTGTCGTCTTCATCATCCAGATTGCCCAGATCAAGATCACCACGACCCACATCCACAAACTGCTTGCTCTCAAATTCCTGCATATGGGACATCAACCACTCATCCACACGCTCAGTCAGCAATAAAACTTCAATGCCCTTCTTTCGAAAAACTTCAAGGTGTGGACTATTAGCAGCAGCATTGTAGCTTTCTGCCGTAATGAAATAGATCTTCTCCTGACTCTCTTTCATCCGCCCCAGATAATCACTCAGTGACACCGTCTGCGCTGACGTGCCAGTATGCGTAGAGGCAAAACGTAGCAGACTGGCCACTTTTTCACGATTAGCAAAATCTTCCGCAGGCCCCTCTTTCAGCACCTGCCCAAATTCATTCCAGAATGATTGATACTTATCTGCACCCTTTTTGGCCAACTTAGACAGCATGTCCAGCACTCGCTTGGTTAATGCGGTCTTCATGCTGTCGACCTGCGGATCTTTCTGCAAGATTTCACGGGATATGTTCAGAGAGAGATCATTGGAATCTACCACCCCTTTAATAAAACGAAGGTACATCGGCAAAAACTGCTCAGCTTCATCCATGATAAAGACCCGCTGAGCATAAAGCTTCAAGCCCTTCTGCATATCACGGTTATACAGATCAAATGGCGCTTTGGACGGGATATACAACAGACTGGTGTACTCCAGTTTACCTTCAATCTTGTTATGACTCCATTTCATAGGTGCCGTAAAATCGCGACTGACGTGCTTATAAAATTCTGTGTATTCATCATCGCTGATATCGCTACGACTGCGGCACCAGAGCGCCTTGGCCGTGTTGACCGTTTCCCATTCAGGCTCATCGGTTGATTTATCGGTTGATGCTTCTTCACCATCCTCAGGCTCTGGTTTATCCTTTAGCATCAATACTGGGAGGGAAATATGGTCAGAATACTTGCGGATCACAGAACGCAGACGCCAGCCATCCGCAAAATCCTGCTGTTCTTGCTTCAGATGCAAGGTAATCGTCGTACCCCTACGCTCAAATTCAATCGCTTCAATAGTAAACTCACCATCGCCCTCAGAACTCCACAGTACCCCCTCTTTTTCACCCGCCTTACGGGTTTCAACGGTCACCTTGTCAGCAACAATAAAGGCTGAATAAAAACCGACACCAAACTGGCCGATCATCTGAGCGTCTTTTTTCTGATCGCCAGTCATCTGCTTCAGGAATTCACTCGTACCTGATTTGGCGATCGTACCGAGGTTATCAATCACTTCTTCCCGATTCATGCCAATACCGTTATCACTGATCGTGACCGTATTCGCTTCTTTATCTAAAGTGACCCGAATATTAAGATCAGGGTCTGATTCCAACATGCTACTATCATGCAATGTGGCAAAACGAAGTTTGTCAGCGGCATCACTGGCATTGGAAATCAGTTCACGCAAAAAAACTTCTGGGTGGGAATATAGGGAGTGAATCATCAAGTGCAACAGCTGTTTGACTTCCGTTTGGAACCCTAGGGTCTCTTTACTAGTTTCTACGGTCATGGGTATATTAATCCTCATTATATCAACGTTAAATAGTGTGCTATTAACCTAAATAAGGTCTGTTTAACTGACTTTCAAGGGCAATATCTTTACAACCGAGTAATGGGTGGCAATCATCTCCATCAATGGCTCAATAATGGTATTCTCAAATTTCGCTCCAAATAAGCCACGCAAAAAAAAACGCCAAACGTCATGAAGAGCATCACCACCCTCTCTTTCAGTAGGTATCAATAATGACCCAAAACAGTCGCTATATTGTCGCGCTGGATCAAGGCACCACCAGCTCGCGGAGCATTATTTTTAATCATGATGCGCAGATTGTCAGCATCTCACAACAAGAACTCACCCAAATCTACCCCCATGCTGGCTGGGTAGAACATGACCCCATGGAGATCTGGGAAACCCAGAACGCAACGTTGTCAAATGTGCTGGACAAATCGGGCATCGGAGCTGAGAAAGTTGCCGCCATTGGTATCACGAATCAGCGCGAAACCACCATAGTCTGGGATCGCCACACTGGAAAACCTGTTTACAACGCTATCGTCTGGCAGTGTCGCCGAACAGCCGAGCTGTGCGAATCGCTGAAAAAGGAGGGGCTGGAAGAGTATATCCACAAGAATACCGGTCTGGCGCTGGACCCTTATTTTTCAGGGACCAAAATACGCTGGATTCTGGATAATGTGGATGGCGCCCGCGAAAAGGCAGAACGAGGCGATCTGGTATTCGGCACCGTCGATACTTGGCTGGTCTGGAATCTAACCAACGGCCGTATTCATGTGACAGATTACACCAATGCGTCCCGCACCATGCTATTCAATATCAAGAGACTCGAATGGGATCACACACTACTGGAAGCCTTGCAGATTCCGCATAGCATGTTGCCTGAAGTAAAAAGCAGTAGTGAGATTGTTGGCGAAACTGCACTGAGAAACCACCATAGCGTTCCTATTGCTGGCATCGCTGGCGACCAGCAGGCCGCGCTATTTGGTCAGCGATGTTATGGCAACGGTATGACCAAGAACACCTATGGCACGGGTTGTTTCATGCTAATGAATACCGGTAAAACCCCTGTTTCCTCCAGCCATGGTCTGCTGACCACTATCGCCTACGGCTTGAATGGCAAGGTAAATTACGCACTGGAAGGCAGTGTTTTTATGGGAGGCGCGGCTATTCAGTGGCTGCGTGATGAAATGGGACTCATAAGAGATTCAGCGGATTCCGATTATTTTGCCAGAAAAGTTGATGATTCCAATGGAGTTTACATGGTACCGGCCTTTACCGGTCTTGGCGCACCTCACTGGAACCCTCATGCCCGAGGTGTCATTGTCGGACTGACTCGCAGTACAAATCGTAATCATATTATCCGTGCAACGCTCGAAGCCATCGCTTATCAATCAAAGGATGTGCTAGACGCCATGCAGCAGGATACCGGTATTAAGTTACACCAATTACGCGTTGATGGCGGAGCTTCGGCCAACCAATTTCTAATGCAATTTCAGGCCGATATGCTGGGTATTGACCTGGTTCGCTCGGCCATTACTGAGGCCACTGCCGCCGGTGCCGCCTACCTGGCCGGACTGGCCGTTGATTTTTGGGACAGCGTTGACGCATTTAAACAAAAAGCCAGTGATACCACGGTATTTTCCGCACAATGGTCAGACGATGAAGCAGAACAACGTCACAAAAATTGGCGAAAAGCACTGAAGTGCTCCCTCACATGGCATGACAACGAATAAATCCCGCATCCAACCGTCCTGTCACTGCCATTTTTTAGATGAGCACGGTATTCATCGATTACTGAATAATCTCAATACCGCCCATATAAGGCTTCAACACTTCCGGCACATGGATCCGACCTTTAACATCCTGATAGTTTTCAATCACGGCTACCATAGCACGACCGACCGCCACACCAGAACCATTCAACGTATGAACCAGTTCAGGTTTACCTTCTGCACCCCGAAAACGAGCCTGCATCCGACGCGCCTGAAAATCTAGGCAGTTGGAAATAGAGGAGATCTCCCGATACATCTGCTGACCCGGCATCCATACCTCTAGATCATAAGTTTTGGTTGCAACAAAACCCAGATCACCACCACACAAAGCGACCACGCAGTACGGTAGATCCAGTTTTTGCAGAATAGCTTCTGCGTGTCCGGTCATCTCTTCCAGCGCATCAAATGACGTTGATGGATGAACAATCTGCACCATCTCCACTTTATCGAACTGATGCTGTCGAATCATCCCTTTGGTGTCCCTACCATAGCTGCCCGCTTCACTACGGAAACAGGGCGTATGAGCTGTCAGACGAATCGGAAGCGCTGACGCTTCCACAATGGAGTCTCGAACAATGTTGGTCAGTGGTACTTCTGCGGTAGGAATCAGATAGTAGGGAGTCGCCTCTCCTTCGCAGGAGGTCTTAAACAGATCTTCCTCGAACTTAGGTAGCTGGCCAGTACCGAGCAGTGAATCTGCATGAACCAAATAAGGGGTATAACACTCCTCGTAACCGTGCTCGACGGTTTGAACGTCCAGCATAAATTGGGCGAGTGCACGATGCAACCGCGCAATCTGACCACGCATCAGGGTAAAACGGGCACCAGAGAGTTTAACACCTGTTTCAAAATCCAGACCATACGCCTGACCCAGACTGACATGATCCTGAGGTTCAAAATCCAGAACCTTAGGCTTCCCCCATTGACGGATTTTAAGATTATCATTTTCGTCTTTACCTTCCGGCACAGACTCATGCGGCAGGTTCGGAACCATCAGCAAAATAGCCTCCAGTTCAGCTTGAATATCCTTCAGAGCCTGCTCAGACACGTTCAGCTTTTCATTGATATTCTCCAGACTGGACTTAAGCTCAGACACATCCTCGCCTTTTGCCTTCAGCATACCAAACTGCTTGGAACCGGATTTTCGCTCACTCTGTAGCTGTTCAGTAGACAGCTGAATGGATTTTCGTTCGGAATCCAGGGATATTATCCGCTTCACATCCAATTCATAATGCTTCTTGCGTAGCTGAACTGCGACCTCTTCAGCATTGCTGCGAATATATTTTGGATCTAACATGAGAGATTTATATTACCTTAATGCGAATAAATGATCGTTACCCTGAAGCCCACTTTTCCTGCGTCTTCTTCCCAACACTCAACGGCTCCCAGAAGATCATGGAGTGGGAACACCCCAGCTCTAACAGCACACGTAAAGGCATTCCTTTTCTCAGAATATGTGACTGTTCCAAGTAATCATCCAGCATACTTGGCCTCATACGCGCAACCGGTAGCTCGCAGAGGCTTTCCATTGAATCAAGCAGAGAGGATCAAACAGAGAGCGGCTCATGACGTGTATCGCATCCTTACGACTCAGTGCTCATTGTGCTCCTCATCAATCACATCCACACCGGGAGGGATAGAGAGTTCAAAATCCTTACTAGCCAGCCGCTGTTTTTTGCTACTGGAAATATTAGAGAACTCAATACGGGTTTTGGCACCAAGGGCATCCGTCAGGGTCATCGTTTTCAGAATCTTTCCACGAAATGCCAGCTGAAGATTTTCAAAGAGCGACTCATCTCCTTTAGGCATTAAATCGAAGAGTGATAGGCCATCTTTTGTCGATTCCGCTACTCGGAAATTTTGGTTTATCTCAGTCGTTTCTCCACTCAGAATTAACGCTGGAGTGGTATTGATTCGAGCATCCAGCGTCTGAATAGTGACCTGTGCAAGATCTATCTCATGTTGCCAAACTTTTTCTCCATTAGACACAATCATCTGCGGAAACGGTTTTTTCACCTCCCAACGGAACAGGTTAGGACGCTGCACCGTCATAACGCCTTCAGATTCCTGAACCCGCTTTCCATTAACTTCCAGCGTATGTTGCGAAAAGCTCGCTTGCATATAATGTAACGGACTCAACAATCGAGCCAGATCGCTGGCAGCTTGCTGCTGCTCCTTAGAAGCAACGGCCGTGACACTCTTACTCTTTTCGTTACTCTTTTCGTTACTATTTTCGGGCTGAACGACCTCACCATAAGCAGCCGTTGCAACCATGGCAATCAATAAAACTACACCTCTAAACTGGCGTAGTACATTATCTATCTGAAACATGAAAGTCTCTCTATTTTAAAAACATCCAAACCAAACATTAGGGTATCATAATATCCTTGATAGAGCTTAGAACAAACACGACACTCTGCAGTAGAAAAATACCACTACCACATTCATCGGGGAGATGGCGCGATCACTTCACGACTACCATTTTTACCCATAGCCGACACCACCCCAGCTGCCTCCATACATTCAATGATACGTGCAGATCGGTTATAACCGATCTTTAGCTTACGCTGAACCGATGAAATGGAAGCCCGTCGCGTCTCAGTGACAAACTCCAAGGCTTCATCGTACAGGGGATCCTGTTCTCCATCACAACTGGAACCAAAAGCATCATCTCCATCAATAGAAGCACCGCTGAGCACTGTTTCGATATATTGGGGTTCCCGGCGTTTTTTCCAGTCCGCCACAACACGGTGCACTTCTTCATCGCTAACAAATGCACCATGCACCCGTACTGGTAAACTGGTACCTGGCGGCAGATACAGCATATCGCCATGGCCAAGCAACTGCTCCCCTCCCCCCTGATCCAGAATTGTCCGAGAATCCACCTTAGACGAAACCTGAAAGCTGATCCGGGTGGGTACGTTTGCTTTAATTAAGCCAGTAATAACATCCACCGATGGCCGCTGCGTGGCAAGAATCAAATGAATACCCGCCGCTCGGGCTTTTTGGGCAATACGAGCAATCAGCTCCTCCACTTTTTTGCCAACAATCATCATCATGTCAGCAAATTCGTCAATTACAACAACAATAAATGGTAACTTTTCTAACTTGGGTGCGATCTCATCGGTAGAAACAGACTGATAGAACGGATCTCGTAGCGGCTCGCCAGCGCTGACTGCATCCTTCACCTTACGGTTAAAACCCTCCAGATTGCGAACCCCCATGGTAGCCATCAACTTGTAGCGACTCTCCATTTCAGCCACACACCAGCGCAGAGCATCGGCGGCTTCTTTCATGTCAGTCACAACCGGTGTCAACAGATGCGGGATTCCGTCATAAACGGACAATTCCAGCATTTTCGGATCAACCATAATCAATCTAACGTCTTCCGGAGAAGCCTTGTATAATATACTCAGGATCATCGCATTGACACCGACCGACTTACCAGAACCGGTGGTGCCTGCAACCAGCAAGTGTGGCATCCTAGCCAGGTTCGCCACAACAGGGTGACCACCGATATCATGCCCGAGAGCCAGCGTGAGCGGCGATTCTGCATCATCAAAGACTTTTGAGGCGATCAACTCACTGAAATAAACCGTTTCCCGACTCTCATTAGGAATCTCTATACCAACGACCGACTTTCCTGGAATCACCTCAACCACTCGAACACTGATCACAGCCAATGAACGGGCGATATCTTTCGCTAGACCAGTGATTTTACTGACTTTCACTCCAGCGGCGGGCTGAACCTCAAACCGAGTAATAACAGGACCTGGGTGCACAGCAACGACTTCAGCAATGACTCCGAAATCATTCAGTTTAAGCTCCAGTAACCGAGACATACCTTCTAGCGACTCTTTAGAGTAGCCTTTCTTTTGCGTCTCATTCGGCGTATCCAGCAAGCTAACGGGCGGCAATACACCCTCAACCGGCGCATCATCAAAAAAGCTTTGCTGCGTCTCTTCCATAGCACGCATACTGGGTTCCAGCTTTTTCGGTGGAGGGGCGATAGCGGGTGGCGTACGCTCTGCCTGTTTTGCCTTTTCTTTCTGTATAACCGCTTCCCGCTCCTGCCAAATTTTCTCGACAGCACGTTGCTCCCGTTTCGAGGCAAGCTTTTTAGCTACACTTTCTCCGCCACTCCGCAGTAACGCCCCCCCTTTAAGTATCCACTTGCCGACCAGATCCATCAGACGAAACCATGACAGATCGGTCAACAATATTAGACCAAACAGAAATAATGAGAGGCAGATCAAGGACGTACCAAACCAACTCAGTACAGGAAACGCTTTATCCAGCATCAGCTGGCCAAGAATACCACCGCTCGACGAAGGTAGACCGAGACCCGTGAATGGATAATGTAATGCTGCCGATCCACAGGCGCTGATGAGAACCAGAACCAGCCCAGAAAAACGCATGGTCAACAGTGGCCAGTTCCATGCGCAACGGTCATGGCGGTCACGAAACACCGTCCAAGCGCTCCAGATCAACAACACAGGGAACAAAAAGGCCAAATAGCCAAAAAACAAAAACAATACATTGGCAAGCAGAGCGCCGGCACGACCTGCACTGTTAACTACTTGAGAGTGATCGACGTGAGTCAGTGACGGGTCACTGGCATCATAGCTAACCAGCCCCATCCCTAAATAAACAGCGGCAACCAGCAGGGTCAGCATCAACCCTTCCCTGAGTCTCATAACAAGCAGCCCTGACAGAGGGCTCTCGGAACTCTGTTGTTTCTGTGGTTTTATTTTTGGCATAAAAATAGAGGCTAACGTTACGTTATTGATTGTAAGTCTTTAGAGCAATGAATCCATGGTATTACCGGATTCATCACAGGACACCTGTTCAGTGACTAACAGACTCGCCTGACAGCTACGCAAATCTGACCAGCGCATATATAGCGGTCGCAGTATAACACACTGAACCGTTGCTCAACCGCTTTAGCCTAACATCAATAACCCATAATATAGCGTCACCAGCACTACCCATAGAGACACATAACGATGCAACAGGATCCATGCTGTCGGTTACCACAATCCCAAAGCACTTTTCTGCGTATTGCTCTGTGTTCTTTACAAGAAAAATCACAGATGTCTTATTCATAACGTAATCCAATGATTAAGAATTGGATCTATTGCATTAAGCGAAGCAATAACATGTCAAACTTTTTCTTCGCATTGATAAACACCAAAAGCATCACTCACGATTATTATTAAAATAATAAGGAGTGATCACTAGCATCAGAAACTGTCATCTCCCTCTACTTATCAACGATATTAGTCACTCCATCAACAATAAAGTCTACAAGCTCCCAGATTTTATCCCGCTTAATGATACTGTTTTTTTAAATGCACTTTTCTTAAATAAACCAAGATTTTAAGGCATCCTCTATTATTTTGATTGGTGACAACGCTTTATCGCTTTATCGCTTTATCATTAGCTTTAGCATTATCAACTTAATACGAAATCACTACCCCAAGTCACTGCAAAATGAACAGCATGATACCATCGTTCATTGCAGTATATTATCAGAGTGAAAAATTATTAGAGTGAAAAATCATCAAAGTGAAAAACCAATGATGCACCGGCGACGATACTATGTCGAATGCAAGTTTTAATAATCATCTCTGGATACATGTTCAGTCAATTCTATTCAATAAACCTCCACTGCGACAACTAGCCTGCCAGAGACAGAGGAAAGGTCAGACTGTTTTATTTTCAATTTTATAAAATATTTTATCCACAAGCGAGCAACGGCAAACTATAAATATTTTAATTCGCACCCTTTTAAAATAACAACGAGAACAGCTTTTATTCGAAATGGTGGAGCCATGCGGGATCGAACCGCAGACCTCCTGCGTGCAAGGCAGGCGCTCTCCCAGCTGAGCTATGGCCCCTTATTTCATGTTTCACCACTCTACTGAAGCAAAGTGGTGGGTCTGGGAGGATTTGAACCTCCGACCTCACCCTTATCAGGGGTGCGCTCTAACCAACTGAGCTACAGACCCAATGCATTGAATCAAAACCTGATAAGTTCGATATCAACCACTCTCTCTACTTACAAGAAGCAGACCTCGAACGTTAACTATCCAAGCTACCGATTCTAACACATTCAATCAACAGACTTTGTTAAGGTGTGTTAACAACCATCAAGCAATTCGTGTGGACACTAACTCGAAATGAAAATATCGATTAAGGAGGTGATCCAACCCCAGGTTCCCCTAGGGTTACCTTGTTACGACTTCACCCCAGTCATGAATCACAAAGTGGTGACCGTCCCCCCGAAGGTTAAACTAGCCACTTCTTTTGCAAACCACTCCCATGGTGTGACGGGCGGTGTGTACAAGGCCCGGGAAGATCGGA
>JAGLCE010000127.1 GCA_023146365.1 Endozoicomonadaceae bacterium | reverse complement strand
GTTTTTCAGGGCCGACTAAATAGATATATGCGAAAACACTCTAATGATAAGCCTTCCATAGGATCTATATAAAAATCTAGAGCCTGTAAGATCTCCTTAATGTTTTGGGGATTTATCATAAACATTATATGATACAAAGTTGATCTGTTTAATGACTCAGAGTGATTTGTGACAACATTAAAATGACAGGTTATATACATTTTTTTGTAGAATTATAGATTCATCGATAGCAGTAAAAAAAGAACTATTATCTTTCAAATAGCTCTCTTTTTTATTCATTTTTTAGAATTTAAGCCGGAGAAAGTTCAGCTGAAAAATGTCTTAGGAGTGAAGGTTGTTTTGTAATCTTCATTCCTTTCAATTTATCTTTGTTTTTATTAACAAGTTTTAAAACTTCAATGACATAATCAATATGGCTTTGAGTATAGACTCTTCTTGGAATGGCAAGTCTTAATAATTCCATTGTATTGGGAATTTCAACTCCATTTTCATCAAGTGAACCGAACATAAAACTACCAATTTCTACGCCACGAACTCCACCTTTAATGAAAAGTTCACAAGCAAGAGATTGAGCTGGGTATTCGAGAGCTGGAATATGTGGAAGCATAGCAGCGGCATCAATATATACAGCGTGGCCACCGATAGGAAGCACCATTGGTATTCCAGCTTTTGTGAGAGCGTCACCTAAATAGGCTGTAGATTTAATTCTGTATTCTAAATAATCTTCTTCAACTACTTCACGAAGACCTTGAGCAAGTGCTGCCATATCGCGCCCTGACAATCCACCGTAAGTTGAAAAGCCTTCAGTGAGGATGAGCATATTTTTAACATTAACCGATAAGACATCATCATTAAAACAAAGAAGTCCGCCCATATTAACGATGGCATCTTTTTTGGCACTCATAGTAAAGCCATCGCAGTATGAAAATATTTCTTGCGCTATCTCTTTGATTGTTTTATTTGAAAATTCTTCTTCACGTTTCTTGATGAAATAAGAATTTTCGGCAAATCGACAAGCATCTAAAAATAAAGGAATCTGAAACTCCTTGCATAGTGCCCTTGTGTCTCTAATATTCCCCATAGAAACAGGCTGGCCTCCACCAGAGTTATTAGTAATTGTAAGCATGCAAAGCGGAATATTGTCTGTGCCTTTATGTTCTTCAAATAGTGCACGTAGTTTATTGATATTCATATTTCCTTTAAAAGGAAAAAGACTGCCTGCATTTTTTCCTTCATCTATAACCAGGTCAATTGCTTTTGCTTTAGTGAACTCAATATTAGCGCGAGTGGTATCAAAGTGAGTATTATTAGGAATGATTTTTCCTTCACTTCCAAGACAACCAAAAAGAATTCTTTCGGCAGCGCGACCTTGATGAGTAGGATAGATGTGCTTCATATTGGTAAGGTCTTGAACAACAGCTTTCATATCATAATAAGATGTACAGCCAGCATAGGACTCATCACCTTCCATCATGGCTCCCCATTGAGCTGCAGACATGGCACCAGTTCCTGAATCTGTTAAGAGATCAACAATAATATTTTCTGCTTTAATTAAAAAGAGATTATAATGTGCTTCTTTTAGGATGATTTTTCTTTCTTCTTCTGAGGTCATGTTGATGGGCTCAACCATTTTAATTCTAAAAGGTTCGATAATTGTTTTGAAATTCTCATTAGATTTCATTGTGACTCCAAAATACACTGTAAAGTATTTAATATTAGGATAAATATAATGCCTTGTCAGTCAATATAGATGCAAACATAATAGTAATTTTTTTTATGAATAAGTGTTTTACCCTGTTTTTTCGTTTTAAGTATATACTCGCTGCATCTATCGTGTTAAGATAGAATTCGGTGTATTGTTTATCAAGTCATGCCTATTAATCGTTAAAGTCAAATGAAGAAAGAAAAATGAAGAAAGAAAAATGAAAAAGAGTTTGGAAAATATCATCCTGTTTTAAAAAAGGATGGTGTCATACTCTGTGATAAAACATCGTTTAATGACAGAAATTACAAATCTTTTTCCCTTAAGTCCAAAACAGCTTGTTCGCGTGTTTATTAACTACTGTAGCGCCCCTGATATAATGTTTAATGAGTAGCTGTTGAAAGTTGAATTTAGGTAAAAGATGGCGACCACCGTCATGACTAACCGTAGCCATCAATCAGACTCAAATTTTCTGATACGCCCGATTGTCTGCTCATGCAAACTAGACAAATAAAGGGAGTCATCGGTTTCCAGCACACCGGTGGTAAACGCAAATCGACCCAGCGCATCTTGCAGGTTTTTCACAATGATACCGTTATCATCAAAGGCAATGATATGCGCATACCGTTGGGCCTTTGGCCGCATGAAAGCGGGCAGCCGCTGCACCATTTTTCGCAAGAACGGTTGGTTTGAGAGAGAGTCCAGAACTGGATTGCGCGGAGAGACCAGTCCCAGCCAATATCGTCCATCCTGGCCTTTCGACAGGTTGTCTGGGAACCCTGGAAGATTATCAATCACCACATCAGTGGTATCGGCATTATCACCTTCCAGCCAGTAACGGAGCACCCGATAACCACCGGTTTCATTCACTAATACCGACTGCCCATCATGGCTCACCGACACCCCATTGGCAAAATTGAGACCATCCATCAGTGTGCGAATATTTCCGGTGGCGGGGTCAAACGCTAGCAAGCGTCCATGGCCACCATGCTCCATGATGTCGAACAGGCTTGCCTCGAAGGTGCCACCATTGGCTTCTGCGCCAAATTTAACGGAAGATTCAGAAAAGTAAATGGTGCCGTCCAGCCCTACATCGACGGCATTGGCGTACACAACAGGCTGCCCCTCAATCTTATCAACCAGAATGCTCTTCCGACCTTGCGGATCAAATGACAACACGCCTCGATAGGCATCTGCCACGAGCAGGTGGCCCTTTGTATCAAATCGCAGGCCTAAGGGTCGGCCTCCTGTTTCAGCCCAATGCTCTACCTTGCCGTTGGGGTTTATACGCAGGATGACACCTTCCTTAACGCTGGCGTAAATTCGTTCCTGATCGTCGATTGCTAGATCTTCAGGACCATAGTGTTCTCCGAGCGTTAGCATTTCAGCGGATGATAGTTCGCTGTTTGTCTCAAAATCACCGGTATATCCGATATTTTCAGGAGCCTGCCAAGCGGTCGGTGTTATCGGTACGGGCCACGCTACCAGATACAGAATAATCAACAGAATAGCCACAGGTACGACGAACCATAATTTCATAGACGGTCTTCTATTCAGCCAGCGAGAATATCAGAGGTTTGTTGCTTCAGGAGGCTCTCTGATCGAGTCGGTTTTTTGAAGCTGTAAAGCGGTGCTTAAAAAATTGTTTCTAACTGTTACTTGCGCTTTCTACTCGGTGTTTACCGAGTAAATTGGGTACTCCTTTAACGTACTGCCATCATAGATGAAACATTGTCGTACTGCATCTGCCGTATCGATAGGGGATAGGATACCTATGATTCCGGTAAAAATTCAGTAGGATGATGACTTATTTCTACTGTTTTGTGTCATAAAGTCAACAAATCATGGTAATCTATGGCTGGTTATCTTTTTATCTTTTTATATTTTTATCTTATCTTTTTATCTGGCAGGAAGGTGCTTCTGATGTATGTCGCTGTTTTTGGCTCCAAACCCTATGATGTTGAATATTTGGATCGTGCTAATCGACAATACGGGCTCAAATTCAACTATCTCAAGGCTCAGTTGAACGAAGAAACTCGGGAACTGGTGCGGGGGCATGATGCAGTGTGCGTATTTGTCAACGATAAGCTGGATCAGCTGGTGTTGGAAACCATGGCCGACGCAGGTATTCGTCTAATAGCCTTGCGTTGTGCTGGCTTCAACAACGTCAATCTCAGATTGGCCGATAAGTTAGATATCAAAGTGGCACGGGTACCGGCCTATTCACCGGAAGCTGTAGCGGAACACACTCTGGCGCTGATCCTGACATTGAATCGCAAGACCCATAAAGCCTGGAACCGGATTCGAGAAAACAACTTCTCCCTGAACGGCTTGCTGGGTTTTAATATGATAGGAAAAACGGTGGGTGTTGTCGGATTAGGTCGCGTCGGGATTGCAACGGCCAAACTGTTAAAGGGGTTCAATATGAACGTGCTGGCCTATGACCCGTTTTCGGATGAGTTAGCAGTAAAGGCCGTAGGTATCAAAACTGTGCCGCTACAAGAGTTGTATCATAATGCCGACATCATTACCCTGCATTGTCCGTTAACGGACGACACCTTTCATATGATTGATGCCGAATCACTGGAATCCATGAAGCCAGGTGCGATGCTGATCAACACCAGTCGCGGGGGGCTCATTGATACTCAGGCAGTCATCTGTTCCCTCAAAGCGGGGCATCTTGGCTATCTTGGCGTTGATGTATATGAGCAGGAGAGCGATCTTTTTTTTGAAGATATGTCTGAGCAGATCATTCAGGATGAAATGATTCAATCTCTTCAATCACTTCATAATGTGTTGATCACTGGGCATCAAGGGTTCTTTACTCGTGAAGCACTGACAGCGATCGCCGAGACAACACTGGCTAATCTCTATGAGTTCGATCAGACTGGGACTTGTAAGAATTTATTGGCTAAAAATTGCTTCCTTTGAGATATTGCTTTTAGGCAAAAGAGTCAGTCGACTGTCTTGTGTAGATGTCGGGCCTCGCCTGATTATAAACGCGTTTAGTGAA
>JAGLCE010000126.1 GCA_023146365.1 Endozoicomonadaceae bacterium | reverse complement strand
GACCAATACTTACATGTTGAATGGCGCTCATGAGCACGATGAGATCATTGCCTCTGTTGATAAAGGAATTTATGTCGCGAATATGGGGGGAGGGCAGGTTGACATTACCTCGGGCAAGTTTGTCTTTTCCACCAGCGAAGCCTATCTGATAGAAAAGGGTAAAGTGACAGTGCCCGTTAAGGGGGCGACGCTGATCGGTAATGGGCCGGAAGTAATGAATCGAGTGTCCATGGTCGGTAATAATCTGAAGCTGGATAGTGGTGTCGGCATCTGTGGCAAGGAGGGGCAGTCTGTGCCAGTTGGTGTTGGTCAGCCAACGTTGAAGATTGATGAAATTACGGTAGGTGGCACTGGGGTGTAACATTACGTTTAATGCAACGCCTTGTTCAGGGCTGAGGGTAGTCCTGATTAGGCTTATTCAATTAATATAAACTGCGATAACACTGAGTCTTACCAAGTTGAGAGTCAGTTAAGTGGCTCCATCAGTCTAGCTTCAGGTGTGATACTCATGAAGTACTTTCTGGCACCCTTTAGAGAGTTACATAAATTACTCTCATGATATGGAAGGTTATTATTTCTGTAATACGTTTTAACTATTTCACGGGCTTTCCCTAATTTTGATACAGGTATACTTGGATAAAGATGGTGTTCAATATGGTTATTCAGACCACCCCAAATAAAGTTAGAAAACCAGTTATTTCCCAAATTAGTAGTGCTTAAGCCTACACGTTCCATAAATGGTTTTTCTGCGAAATCATCGGATGTGATCATGCTAACATGGTTTACAATTAAAGAGAGTCCAGCATATGTTCCACCTACTAAGCTTACCAAAAAATAATTAATAATTGCCAATTTTATATCATTGAGTATTGCGGGTATTACCAGCCATAATGCAATGTGACCCATTATGAAAAGTATATCTATTCGAAGTTTTTTCTTGCGATAAAGATATGTCAAACCTTCGAGTTGTAAAGTGAATCCTCTTAGAATTGTAGTAATCACCAGAAATAATGTTGGATTAAATATGACTAATTTTTTTATGACTTTGCATTCATATTGATTGACGGGTTTTGATGTTATGGCAGAGCCTTTTGTCATGGTTTTATGATGAAATTTATGAAGCTCAATGAAGTAGTTAAAGCTAAACCCTGCAATGAACGTCATATAAAACTGGGACAAAAAGGATTTGATCAATGAGTTCTTGGTTACGGAACCATCACCTGCATCATGAGCAAGAAAACACGACTGAATACAGGTTATTCCAAGAATAAAAATAGTAAGCATAGACAGCCACCAACGAGGGGTAAAAAGCAGAAAAACATAACCCGCTATAAATACCGTAGTAAGCAGTAAAAAACGAAAAGCGTAGTGATTTGTATTATAAAAACAGCCGTTTTTTATCAGCTGTTTTTTAAGTTCGTTATAATTATTGACAGTATTCATAGATGTTCCAAGTTTTTATAAAAATATTGTATAGCCAAACGCATTTAAAATGTAAAATTTAACGTCTAAATTCACTTTTTCTCAGAGCCTGAGCAATAGATGATGCCTAGATTGCCACAATAACCGACATACTTGGAGTGGATTTGAAAGATTAATATGCTTCGCTAGTGATTAATTTCACGCTTATCGATCACAGGGATACGATGACGGTCAATGAGCTATCCTTTGTCGCTGTCGACACGATGTTTTATTCAGTCGATGTCATTCGGTTTCTGCTTCTGTTCGAGGGTAAACGAAACTTGTCGATTCCTGTCGATTCCTGTCGATTAAAGCGGAGAAGCGTTTGTCACTTATGCTGGCAATCTAGGCATTACTGCTCTGTTGGCTTAAGTGTTTCGCTGACTTCTCGGAGATACCGAAAGAGCTTCCGATTTTGGCTTGGTGGTTTGTTCTCTTTCTGTTCCTTTAACGTATTGCGCACCAGTTGACGGATGTGCTGGTGGTCTGCTTGGGGATGTTCGCTCAAGTATTTTGTGAGAGCAGTATTGCCTTCTGTCAGTAGCTGTTTTCGCCAGCGCTCTAGCTGGTGGAAATGATGGGCACTGGCTTCGGTCTGGCTGTCCAGTCGTTGCAGATATTCTCGAATGGGCTTTACGTCCTGGACACGCATCAGTTTGCCGACGAAATTCAGATGCCGTTTCTGAGCATTGAAGCTTTTGATGCGACGACCTTCTTCCAGAGCCGCTCGCAGTTGTTCATTCAGTGGAAGTTTTTCCAGATGGCTGGGTTTTAACGTCTGGAGGCGAACTCCCATCTCTCTGAGTTCATGCATCTCTCGCTTGATCTGGCTTTTGCTGACAATGTCATCGTCATCGAGATTTTCATGTTCTCCGATGCTTTCGAGGTGATTCATTGCTTTTCTACATGGTTAAGATAGGGGTATTCTAGTGTTTATTGTCGATAATGTCTGCTGTTAATGCTGTCTCATAAAACGTGGTTTCTCTCTCCGGCCTCTGGCGGTACAATAGGAGCTATTAGAAGCTAGTAAGTACCATTTCAAACAAAAACATTGGGAGTCGGAATGACCAGCCATCAGCTGCAGCCCGCTATTGATCCAGTCGTAGAGAAAGCACGTCTGACGACGCTAGTGGAGGATATTGTCGCCGAGGCTCGTCGCCAAGGTGCCTCGGCCTGCGAGGTTGGCGCCAGTAACGATGCTGGATTGTCCGCCTCGGTTCGTCTCGGGGAGGTGGAAACGGTAGAGTTCAATCAAGATAAAAGCTTTGGAATTACCGTGTATTTTGGGCAGCGTAAAGGGTCTGCCAGTACTACAGATTCCAGTTCGGATGCTATCCGTGCCACGGTTGAGGCCGCTTGTGATATTGCTCGTTATACCAGCGAGGATGACTGTTCCGGTCTGGCTGATGCATCACTGATGGCAACGGAGTTTCCAGATCTGGATCTCTACCATCCTTGGGGGATCAATACCGAAGAGGCCATTGAGCTGGCTCGTGAGTGTGAAGCGGCAGCGCTGGCGGTGAGTGCGTTGATCACCAACTCTGAAGGTGCGACGGTGAATACCCATCAGGGGTGTCGTGTGTATGGTAATAGTCATGGGTTTATCGGGGCGGAAGCCTCAAGTCGTCATAGTGTCAGCTGTGTTGTCATTGCTCAGAAAGACGATGAGATGCAACGTGATTATTGGTATACCGTCGCACGGGATGGCAACCTGCTCGATCCGATGGCGGATGTTGGACGTATCGCAGCAGAAAGAACGGTTCGCCGCTTAGGTGGACAGAAACTGAAAACCTGTAAGGCACCCGTGTTGTTCAGTGCTGAGTTGGCTGGTGGTATAGTGGGGCATTTGATGGCGGCTATCAGTGGCGGTAGTCTTTATCGGCAATCGTCTTTTCTGCTGGATCAGCTGGGAGCCTCTCTCTTTCCTGACTGGGTACGGATTCATGAGCAACCGTTGCTGAAAGGGGGGCCGGGGTCAGGCGCCTTTGATGGGGATGGCCTGCAGGCTTATGCAAAAGACTTTATTACGGACGGCGTGCTGTCGAATTACCTGTTGGGCACCTATTCCGCTCGTAAGCTCAAAATGAAAAGTACCGCCAATACAGGGGGCGCCCGCAACCTGTTTATTGATAGTAATGCGGGTGATCAAACCGCGCTGTTGAAACAGATGGATACCGGCTTATTGTTGACTGAGTTGATTGGTCAAGGCGTGAATATTGTGACTGGGGATTACTCTCGCGGCGCTGCTGGATTCTGGGTGGAAAAGGGTGAAATCCAGTACCCAGTGTCAGAAGTGACGATTGCCGGCAATTTGAAGTCGATGTTTTTGCAGTTACAGGCAGTCGGTAGTGATGTTGATCGGAGAGGTAACATTCAGACTGGATCCATATTGATTGATGGTATGACCATTGCCGGTCATTGATCCTTAGCCTGCGATAAAAAAAACACCGACTTGAGTCGGTGTTTTTTTATCGCTTACTTAAGCGTAAAACAGGGTTGCCAGTCCTAGGAAAGCCATGAAGCCGGCCACGTCAGTAATCGTCGTCAAAACGACGGAGCCTGCGAGAGCCGGATCAATGCGTAATGCTTTCAGTATCATTGGTAAAACAGCACCGACAGTGACGGCTATGGGCAGGGTTATCACCATGGAAAGCGCAATGACGAGGGATATTACGGGGTCATTAAACCAAAGCATCGCCGCAATAGCAACGACACAGGCCCAGATGATGCCGTTTGAAAGACCGACAATCAGCTCCCGTGTGACCAGCCATAGGGTGTTGGAACGTCCTATCTGGCCGAGCGCCATGGCGCGAATAATCAGGGTCATGCTCTGGCTGCCAGCGATGCCGCCCATGCTGGCAACAATAGGCATTAGAACGGCGAGGGCAACCACTTTGTCGATCGTGTCCTGGAACAGGCCGATCACACTGGCTGAGATAAAGGCGGTGATCAGGTTGATGCCTAGCCAGGTGGCTCTGCGGCGCGCGGTTTTGATAGTGGGTGCAAAGGTGTCTTCATCCTCATCAAGGCCTGCCCGACTCATGACCGAGTGATTCGCTTCTTCACGGATGACATCCACCACATCGTCAACCGTGATTCGGCCCAGTAGTCGGTGATGCTGATCAATGACGGGCGCTGAGATCAGGTCTTCTCTTTCAAATAGCTGTGCAACCTGATGGTCCTGCATTTCGACAGGAATGGCAATAAATTCGTGATTCATTGCGTCGGCGACGGTGATATTATCATCCTGAGTCAGGAGTCTGGAGATGGAGAGTACGCCAATAAGGGTGTCGTCACGCTCGACCACGAGTAAACTGTCAAAGGGTTCCGGCAGAGTCTTGTGTCGGCGAATATAGCGCAGAGCAACATCAATGGTGGTATGGGGGCGCACCGTGGTGGTGTCGGTATTCATTAATCCGCCAGCAGTGTCCTCTGGCCATAACATAACAGCCTCAACGCGCTGGCGGTCCTGCTGGCTCATGGATGAGAGCAGTTGTTGGGTGATGGTCTGGGGGAGTTGTTGGAGCAGATCGGCGATATCGTCGATATCCTGCCCTTCGAGAATACCGATCAGCTCGTCGATATTCATCTGGTCAATAAAAAACTGTCTAACATCATCGCTCATCTCATTGAGGATATAGCCTTCGTATTCAGCATCAATGAGTTTCCAGAGAAGGCTTCGCTGTTTGGGGGTCGATGAGGTCAGAAGATGAGCTGCATCGGCAGGTGACAGACTGTTGAGCATCTGTTTGATCTGCGTAGAAACGCCTTCCTCCAGCGCAGTGTTGAGGATGTCCAGCTGGTTGTCTGAAAGTGCTAGGGATTGTTGCATGTGTCATGCCTGTTCTTGACTGCAAGCGATGGTAGACAGCAAGTGATCTGTTTGAATAATCGTTAGCGTGCTAGCGGTTGGGCTAGTGACTAACATGGGTGATGAATGTGTATTTGAAACAGGTTTTCAGTGAACGGTGAGATATTACCCTTCCTCACCAAAATAGTCATCAACCAGCGAGTAGATGGCTTGAAATGCTTGTCTCTCATCATGACCTTCAGCTTCTACGATCAATTCTGTTCCTTGGCTGGCAGCCAGCATCATAACAGACATAATGCTTTTTCCGTCCACCATCTGCTCCTCCCGTCCCAAGCTGATGCGGCTGGCAAACGAGGAGCTGATCGTAACGAATTTGGCTGCTGCCCTGGCGTGCAGGCCCAGCCTGTTTTTTATAATAATGGTTTCATGAATCATTGTGTCTCAATCTCTTTGTGCAGAACCTAGACGCTGCTCTGCGTCTGTTGGAGACCTTTGGTTAAAGCCTCGCAGATATAGACTGAGCAATGTTGGCCATCGGTGCAGCCAGTTGTTTGGGTTCAGTGCGTGCGAGACAAATCAAGTCCTGCATGAGCGGCTGATAATAATTCATTGGCATCTCTAATCTAATGCTGTTGTCGTGAGGCCGGTAGTGGTTATTGATTGTCGCTACACTGTGTCTCGTCAATGGTTTGGGTGAATGATGACTCCTCGCTGGTGATTAGCTGGTACAGTGTTTCACTACTCTTTGCTTTGCGTAGAGCCTCACATAATACTGGATTACTGAATTTTTCTGCCAGTGTTTTTAGTAACTCAAGATGTTCGTTGATGCTGTTGTCAGGCACAATCAATGCAAAAACAAGATCGACCGAGTAACGGTCAATTGCATCAAAATCAATGGGGTGAGCCAACTGAAGGAGTACTGCGATAGGTTTTTTACAGAAGGATAAACGACAGTGAGGAATGGCAACACCGTTACCCAAACCGGTACTTCCCAGCTTTTCACGCGCAATAAAAAAGTTGAGCAGATCCTTGGCTTTGATGGCGGAATCATGCTGTTCGATCAGATTGGCAATATGTTCCAAGGTGCGCTTTTTGCTGCCATCCTGCACGCAACATAGGGCGTGCTCGGGCAAAAGAATCTTGCGAATACTCATTAGTGTGTTGGGCGTTGTGAGAAGAAATTAGTGTGAGTCGGTTTATTGCTTGCGACCTAGGGTTTTCTCTTTTTGTTTGATAATCTGGCGGTTAAGTTTGTCGGCCAGAAGGTCGATGGCTGCATACATATCCTGATGTTCAGCGGTGGCTACGATGTCCATACCCCGTAAACGGAGAGTCGCTTCTGCTAGCTGTCTAACTTTTTCCACGTTTAGCGTAACCTGAATTTTGGTAATGCTATCGCAGTGTTCAGCAAGCTTATTTAATTTTTTGGTAACATACTCGCGGAGAGCTTGGGTGACTTCGATATGGTGTCCGCTGATGTTAACTTGCATGCGTTACTCTCCTAGTAACCGATTCCTTTACATTCGGTTTGCACTGGGTGCTTAAAACCGAGGCTGACAAAATGAGTGTATCACTCTATGTGCTAGTCGTCTTGAATTTTTGCGGCCTATTTTTGAGTATGTGCCTATCGCAGTGGGTGCTGATATTCATGACCCGTGTCAGCGTAGACTACACCAGCCTTTTTCGCTGATTGGATGGTGGAATCGGAATGGATTCCCGGTATTTGGCAATGGTTCGGCGAGCGACCTGGATATCCTGTTCCGCCAGCAAAACGGCGATTTTATTGTCGCTTAGTGGTTCGCGTGGATTTTCCGTGGCCACCAGTTTTTTTATCAGGGCTTTGATCGTCGTAGAGGAACACGTTCCGTGTGTGGTAGTACTGACATGGCTGGAAAAAAAATACTTCAGTTCAAAGATGCCTTGAGGGGTGCGCATATATTTATGCCGGGTGACTCGCGAGATAGTGGATTCGTGCATGTCCACACTCTCGGCAATATCTTTCAGTACTAGGGGCTTCATCGCCTCTTCACCATAATCAAAGAAGCTATGTTGATAATTAACGATCTGAGTCGAGACCTTCAGTAAGGTATCACCTCTATTTTTCAGGCTCTTGATGAACCAATTGGCTTCCTGAAGCTGGTTTTTCAGATACGTATTGTCGTTACTGTTATCGGCTCGGCGAATGAGTGATGAGTAGTTCGTGTTGATGCGTAAGCGTGGTGCCGTGTCAGAATTGAGTGTCACTACCCATCCATTCTGTTGTTTACTGACCAGTACATCAGGAATGATATACTCCGTCTTTTCAGTTTCGATGCTGTTGCCAGGCTTGGGGTTCAGTGTCTGGATCAGCTCAATGGCCTGTTTTAGCTCTGCTTCCTTGAGCTTGGTTCTGCGCATGATCGTTGTGTAATCACGGTTGCCAAGGCGAGCAAGGTGTTGATCAACGACCTGTTTAGCGGCATAGAGTGCTGGGTTATCCTGATAGGCAGAGTCGCCAAGCTGTAGCATTAGGCACTCACGCAGGTTGCGGCAGGCGATACCGGTGGGGCTGAACTGCTGAATGCGATGCAGCATGACTTCTACTTCATCAAGCTCAATGTCCAGCTCAGAATCCATGCCTTCCAGAATATCCTCCAGAGTGCTGGTCAGATAGCCGTTAAGGTCGATTGAGTCGATGATTGCGATACCCATCAGTCGATCGGTATCGCTCATGGGGGTTAGGTTAAGCTGCCATTCCAGATGATCTTGTAGTGATTCGGAGACACTGTTGCGGCTGGCGATATCGTCATTAGACTGTTCGCTTGGTGGGTTGGAGGAGGATTGATAGACGTCATCCCAACTGCTGTCCGTCGGTAGTTCGCTGGGAATTTGCTCGCTCCATTCATCTTGAGGCTTTAATTCTTTTGCCTGTTGTTCTGTTGTTTCGTCCTCGGAAATATCGGTTTGGCTCGTTTTGTCGGAGATATCAATATCTTGAGCATTCGCATCGTCGTCAGAGCGATCGCCATCGCCATCGGTCTCTTCCTGTTCCAAAAGGGGGTTATTTTCAATGGCCTGCTGAATTTCCTGTTGAAGATCTACTGCTGAGAGTTGCAACAACCGTATGGCCTGCTGTAACTGCGGGGACAGGGTTAGGTGCTGGCCAATCTTTAGTTCCAGCGATAGTGACATGGTGCTACCAATTCTGATTGAACATCATTTGATTTATGATTACCGTGATTATTGACTCTTCAGGGTTCGATTAAACGTTTGCGACAGTAGCTTGCAAAGATATGACAGTATAGTGGCCTGAATTGAATTTTGCGTCAGATACGGAAGTCTTTGCCTAGATAAACGTCGCGAACCTGCTGGTTGGCCATTACTGCGTGGCTGTCGCCTTCTGCAATGATTCGACCTTCACTGACAATGTAGGCGTGTTCACAAATATTCAGTGTTTCACGTACGTTGTGGTCGGTGATTAATACGCCAATGCCGCGATGTTTTAATTGTTGAATAATTTGCTTGATATCATTGACTGAAATGGGATCGACGCCCGCAAACGGTTCATCCAGCAAAATAAATGATGGTTCTGTGGCAAGGGAGCGGGCAATTTCTACCCGCCGACGTTCGCCACCGGATAGGCTCATGCCTATATTGTTGCGGATATGCTGGATGTTGAACTCTTCCAACAACTGTTCCTGCTTTTCAACACGCTGGGCATTGTTCAGATCCTTGCGGGTCTCAAGAATGGCCATCAGGTTATCTGCAACGCTAAGCTTGCGGAAGATGGAGGCTTCCTGAGGGAGATAGCCAATGCCGGCGCGGGCGCGGCCATGCATGGGCAGTGATGTAATATCCTGGTTGTCGATATGAATCATGCCGCCATCGGCGTGCACTAGTCCGACAATCATGTAGAAGCATGTGGTTTTGCCGGCGCCGTTTGGACCCAGTAAACCGACAATCTGTCCGTTTTCAATGCTGATAGAAACATCTTTGACGACCCAGCGATTGCGGTACTGCTTTTTGAGGTTACAGGCTTTAAGTTTAGTCATACGGTCACTGTCGTTTGATGGTTGTCGATCAAAATGATTGGGATTGGCTACGGTCGTGCTAGTCTGGTTGACTCTGTTGAAGGTTGTTTCGTTGGTGTGGCTGAATAATCATCTCAACACGTTTGCCTTGACGATTATTCTCCGATTTTGCGTTGACGATCTGATTCTGTTGATTGTATTCAATGAGATCGCCGGTAAAGATATCATTTTTTTGTTCCAAACGAGCCTGTTTTATCAGCTCAATCCTGTCGCTGTCAAAGTGGTACTTGATCGTTTGACCCCAAGCTTTTAGCAAGCTTTTCGCATTTTGCTCCTCTTCAAAATAGGCCTGTTTTTCTCCGCCTTGGGAAACTACCTTCTGAATCTGATGGTTCTGAGAATAGAGGGTAATGATGTCACCTGTTAGTTTTGTAGTGCCCTGCGTAATGATCACGTTGCCACGATAGATAGAAATGCCGTTTTTGTTGTCTATATCTGCTGAATCAGAGGATATATGTATCGGTTTTTTTCGGTCGCTTAGCAAGGCAGATACGGTCATCGCATTGAATAGCGCCATAGTGGTCAATAAAGGAATAAAGAGTTTAGCGGGGTTCATATACGCCCCTAACCTTGGATTTTAAATGGACAAAATCCTGTTTATAAAAGGTTTTCATGCCATTGGCTTTCATGAGGCTGTGGGAGTTGAAAATCACCACCGGTCGATCAGTATGGAAAAAATCCTGATTAGAATCGATGGTCAGGAGGTCTGTGTGCATGCGCAGCTGCGGTGTGCTGTCTGCTATTTGGGTGATGAGCACGTTGTTCTTCAGTTCAAGGGTTTTACCATCCGGCAAGATACGACCTCTGTCAGCGACAGTGTGCCAATAGGTTAGGTCGTCGCTGTAGTTCCAGAGGGCCGGGCTGGATAACAATGTGATTTCGTTGTGCGGAAAGTGGTTGATCTCGTTAGCGGTTAAGTCTGATTTCAGTTGTCCGCTCTCATTAAACTCTCGAATGTGGACGTTATATGAGAAGAAATCCGGTACCTTGAGTTCGGAGGGGTTGGTTGTGATCTGGTGCGAAACTTTCAAGTTGGTTTTGTAGAGCCGATACCCCGCACCGATCGCCAAGACGACAGATACTACCATGAATAAAATCTGTCGTAGAGGCATGATATCTTAACCTGCTTTCTTCCAACTCTTGATTTTGATAATCAGAGATATGCAGCTTGTGCAGCGTCGAGAGTGCCCTGTGCATCCATGATCAGCTCGCAGAATTCGCGAACGGCACCGTCTCCGCCTTTTCGGCAGGTTACACCATCGGCGTGCTGTTTGACAAAGTCGTGCGCATTAGCGACTGCCATGCCGAGTCCGACGCGTCGTATGGCAGCTAAATCAGGGAGGTCATCGCCTAGATAGGCGACCTGATCAAGGGAGAGGTTGAGCTTTGCCAGTATAGCGGTTAGTACCGTCAGCTTATCTTCTTGGCCCTGCTCGATATGTGTAATACCTAAGCCTTTGGCGCGCTTCTCTACCAGCGGTGATTTTCGAACGGTAATGATCGCTGTTTGAATACCGCTGTTCTGAAGCAGTTTGATGCCTAGTCCATCCTGGGCGTTGAAGGCTTTGATCTCTTCGTCGTGGGATGTGAAATAGAGGTGACCCTCTGAAAGAACGCCATCGACATCAAAAACGGCTAGTTTGATCTGTTTTGCTTTTGCAAGCAGTGTAGTATTCATTCAAACGACTCCAGCCTTGAGCAGGTCATGCATATTAATGGCACCAATGGCGTGATTGTGTTCATCAACACAGATTAAAGCATTGATCTTGTGTTCGTCCATGATATGAAGTGCTTCTGCTGCGAGAATGTTATCTCGTACCGTGATGCAGTTACGAGTCATGACATCATCAATAAAACAGGTTCGTGGATCCATGTTTTGATCCAACGTTCGGCGCAGGTCGCCATCGGTGAAGACGCCGATGATCGTTAGTTGTTCATTGCAAACTGCCGTGATGCCCAAGCCTTTACCTGTGATTTCCAGTAGCGCCTGCCCGAGCAGTGTGCCTTGCTTGACTTGGGGAATGCGGTTGCCAATGTGCATAATATCAGAGACTTTCAGAAGTAGTCGGCGTCCCAAGCTACCGCCAGGGTGAGAAAAGGCAAAATCTTCGGCGGTAAATCCGCGAGCTTCCAGCATGGAAATGGCTAAAGCATCGCCCATGACCAGTGTCACCGTGGTGCTGGATGTGGGGGCGAGATCCAGCGGGCAAGCTTCCTTGTCAACGCTGACGTTCAGATGGATGTCGGAGGCGCATGCCAAGGTGGAATCGCTGTTTCCGGTCATGCTGATCAGAGGGATACCCAAACGCTTTAGCAGTGGAATCAGGGTGACTACTTCAGTGGTATTGCCTGAGTTCGACAGTGCTAGCACGATATCATTGCGGATGATCATGCCAATGTCGCCATGGCTGGCCTCTGCAGGGTGCACGAAAAATGAGGGGGTGCCGGTGCTGGCCAACGTGGCGGCGATCTTGTGACCGATATGACCCGACTTGCCCATGCCAACAACGATAATTCGACCCGTACAGGCGAGCATCATGCTGCAGGCTTCTGCAAAGTGTTTGTCGATACGATGGTGCAGAGCGTCAACCGCCTTGCATTCAAGATCTACAGTGCGTCGGCCTGACGCGATAAAGGCTTCCGGGTGGGTCATTGTTACTCGGCCAGATAGATATTAGGTTGAGAGGTTACTGTGAACTTCAGAGGCTTTAGTGTATCAGCTTTGCAGGTACAACAGCAGAGTGTAACTAAAATAGCACGCTACCAACAGTATACCGGCTCCTTGCCCGATCATTTGGCGCTTGCGTCCGGCCAGCGTCAATATCAGCAGTAGTGCTGTTATGGCTGTCATGACGGGTACGTCGCGGTGGAATGCGGCAGGATCAATCATGGCCGGTGCAACAAGACCAGGCACTGCCATGACGAGCAGCAAGTTAAAGATGTTAGAGCCTACAATATTTCCCAGCGCAATGTCATGGTGTTTTTTCAGGGCGCTGACCACAGAGGTCGCCAGCTCTGGAAGACTGGAGCCAATGGCTATAATCGTTAGGCCTATGACCAGTTCGCTGATCCCTAGGGCTCGGGCTATGCCTGTGGCGCCCCATACTAGCAGATAGGAGCTGACAATCATTGTCAGCAGGCCGACCGTCAGCAGTCGTACTGCTTTTCTTTTACTTATTGCTGGTAACTCGTCATTGGTTTCTGAGTCGGTGGAGGGTTGCGTCGTGCTCTCTGGTTGAAGATGCCAGTGATAGATTAAGTAAAGGGTGAGTATCAGTCCGCTGATCAGTAGTATTCCGTCAATACGTCCGAGATGGTTATCAATCAATAGCAGTCCTGCCAATACCGTGATAACCATCAGCAGGGGGATCTCTCGGAGAGCGACTTTGCGGTGTACTGGCAATGGGACAATGAGGACGGTAATGCCTAGTACAAAGCCGATGTTAGCGATATTCGATCCGAGGGCATTACCGACAGCCAAGTTGGCATGCTGGGAGATGGAGGCTGTCAGTGAGAGCATTATTTCGGGAGTCGATGTGCCGAGTGATACAATCGTCAGTCCGATGAGCATGGGGGACATGCCGAAGTTGCGAGCGATGCCGGTGGCGCCATTGATAAACTGATCAGCGCTCCATAAGAGAGCAATAAATCCGATCAAGATAGCAGCAGTAGTGAGAAGCATAGTGAGTGGTAAACCTGTCGACGGAACCGCAGGGGGATTCTATCTGCAAATGCGATATTTGGCACAGGATACCTGTTATGAAGCTCCGTATCGACATGCGATAATATTATTTACGATGATTGAGTGGTGAAGTTGGTAGATACGATGGATTCGATATCCATTGCCTTTAAACGCGTGCCGGTTCGAGTTCGGCCTTGGCTACCGCCATGATGCATTCCGATTATCTGTATTGTTACTCACATTCTTCGACTATACATACGTCGGCCTTCCACGCTATCTACTTTTTATTTCATCAGATCAAGATAAATGGTTAGACTTTCATCGTTAATTTATTTGGATGATTTAATCACTTTTAGAAAGGATTATATGTTCCGTATTCCAGGTATTCCGAATGTAGTTAGATATGATAATTACCCTTTGTATTTCGTGTCAGAACATGGCAAAAAACAGGGACGGATAGGCTTGATAGATGTGGAGAGTAGCAGTATATCTACAGATGCTAAAGGTTTGACGAATCTAGTAAGAATGTTTCCTTATCATTTAAATATGATTATAGAAGAAGCGGATAGGATGTTGCTACTTAATCGTGGTGATAACAATCTAAAGAAAGTTATGAACTACAACATCAATGATCTGAAAAATGCTGCTGAAATGGGTGAAAAGTATCTATCGGCAGGTTATTGGGATCATTCCGATTTTTTAAAAGAGAAGGAAGTTTCAACCGATTCCAAGTGAAACGCCCTGTGCGGATCCGCATGCAGAGTATTGAGGAGGCTGAGGGTTAGATACCCTCGGCTACCCGATTATGTGATTGTGCTTATTTAAAATGGTTGTTGAGATGCTTGGTATACGCTGATTCAATCCAGTCGGTATCTCCTGCAATGACATTTCCAGCATGAAATGTTGGGATTTGGTTGCGTATGCTGAGATAGGTGTTGGTCATTATTAGTGGCTGTAAAACATCATCAATATGAGGTGCATCTTTTAAAACAACGCCTTTCCCCAAATCACTACTTTTCATATTTGATGTGGTGACAATCATAAAATTGTCGGCAGGTACTTGTCCGCCTTCACCATATTCATCAGTAATAATAAATGTCTTTTCATACAGAAGCACTTCATCAAGCCATTTTACCATAGGGGCTGGCATATTGAACCACATAATGGGTGTGATATAGATAATTGTTTCAGCCCAAAGAAGCTTGCCTACTTCTCTATCCACATTCCAAGTATCTTTTGTAACATTTGATATTTTGACCTTATGGCCTTTTTCATTTAGGTTTTTTTCAGTAAGGTATGCAAGAAAGCTATTCAACTGTCCTTTGGCATCAAAAATTGAGTATCCAGCAGTAACAACTAAAATATTCATTGTATTTCCTCTTGTTGTTGTTAACACATTACATGATTAACAGCGTACTAAAATACTGTCTAAGTGTCGCCGTGACTTGGGAAGCTTTGCATTATAGTCCTCTTGAGGGTGATGATACCCAATCGCTAAAGCTACATCGCAATAATAACCATCAAGCTCATTTTTAAACTCTTTGTTTACTAAATCAGTATCAATACCTTCTATCGGTGTGGAATCAATTTTGAGTCTAGCTAAAGTATGCAAAGTATTTCCAAGGGCAAGATAGGTTTGTGCTTTTGTCCAGCTGCTTGTGTTACCAGTCTCAGTTGTATTAAGCTCGGCAAACATAAAACCACCAAAGGCACTCTTTCGATCTTCTGGCTTGGTTCGTTTGTCTTCAATGCCATTATCTACTATTTCGGCATAATCATCGCGTGTAAAGCATGGATTGTACGCAAAGAGAATAATTTGCGAGCTTTCAAAAACATGAGGCTGGTTAAACTGATATTTATGAGCAAAAGTTCCACTCATGCGCTCTTTTGCTTCGTAACTATCAATAACCACAAATTTCCAAGGTTGTGAGTTAATAGAAGAGGCAGATAAGCGAATTGCTTCAAAGAGCACATTTAGATCTTCTTGTGGGATCTTCTTTGAGGCATCATATTTTTTTGTGGTATGCCTCCAGAGAAGATCTTCAATAATTGGGTGAGTCATAATTACTCCTTTTGCATATAACGCGAATTTCAGAGGCTGCGCCGCAGGTGCCGCAGGTGCCGCAGGTGTAGTCCCCTAGAAATTTTTGTTAGGTGACTTTTTTTAAATTATGAACTTTATACTAAAGAGCCTGTCTGTGGTAGTGACATTACTAACATTGGAATTGTACATGGACACACCTCAAGCAGGGACTGTTTCCGGCGGGTTTTACTCTTTTGATGAAGGAGATAGAACGACTTCATCCTTTTCACAGGCCGTTGATGCCTTGCCAATTCTGAATTGCTCTTTAGAAACTGGAAGTCCTGCAACAGATTTTTCAGCTAGAAAAGTAAGTACTCTATCTAAACATGAGAAAATAGTCGACAGTCTTATACAGAGTCAAATTACAGATTTAGCTGTTGATGATGCATCACGCCTTGCAATGGCAGAGGCCCTTAAGTTTTCAGGAATTGATACATTAGAGCAAGATATATCTTCAAACCTTCGAATTCTACCTCCGGGTCCAGTGCTTCATACATGGTATGCAAAATATCAAACAGGCTTATTTGATGGTGAAAACAATCCTGATCATGTTAAAGGATTGAATTATGTGGAAAGGATTTCTGAACAGGCTGATAGATTAAAGGAGTGGGGTATACCAGTTATTCTTGTTTATCTAGAACGAAATATGCTACCACTTGAATTAAATAAAATGCAAACAATGTTTTCTAACCATGAAAATATATTAGTTATGAGTTTAGAGCATGACTTAACTTCATTAAGGTCTATTGTATATTACAAATCAAGCCATCCCATAGAGCTACTTGACGACCCAAGATTTTCATTGTGTAGAGAGTTTCCTGAACTTCTCTCACTAGCTCAAAAAAAGGCAGAATTAGTTGGTAAAACTTTATTACTGCATAACTTGCTATCATTAGGTGGGTTGTCAATAATTTATTCCGACATTGATAATACTTTTCTATGTAGGCCTATATTTCAGTTGGCAGCAAATGGGGTTAGAAAGGTTAAAGTAGCTGTCGCGTGTGGCATCACCAGTAAAGGCCCATGGTGAAGTTCAAAAACACCCGGTGTTAACCAAGCATTATCAAATGCTTATTTAATCAATGAAGGGCTCTATGCACTTCGAGATGGATGGATAAAACTTCACCATTCCAAGTAAAACGCCCTGTGCAGACCCGCATAAAGAGCGTTGTTCTCGGCTACCCGATTAGGCTTATTTGTCTAAAGGCTTATAGCAGAACCACCAGTCATAGTTCTTGTATTTTCCTGCATTAGTTGCAGCGTCAGCTTCATTTGTCGCAGGCAGTATAATAATATCGTCTTGGATTAATTCATTATTTGGCCATTCGGCAGGAAGAGCCACGTCCTGTTCGTCAGATACCTGTAGTGCCTTAACAGATCTAATAATCTCATCAATATTTCTTCCGACCTCCTGAGGATAATACATAATCAAACGAACCTTCACTTGTGGGTCTATTATAAAAACAGCACGAACTGTATTTGTACTTTTGTTAGGATGAAGCATTCCCAGCTTTGAAGCGATTGAGTCATTTGCAGTAACAATGGGAAACTGGATTTCTACATCAAGCGTCTCTTTGATCCACTGAACCCATTTGATATGTGAAAATACTTGATCAATTGATAGACCGATCAGTTGGCAGCCTAAATCATCAAACTCCTTCTTTCTCTTTTGAAAAATTACAAACTCTGTTGTACAAACAGGTGTGAAGTCAGCAGGATGGCTAAAAAAGACGCTCCATTTGTCTTTCATGTCTTTTGGGAAGGACATACTACCATGGGTAGTTTGCACATCTAGCTCAGGAAAATCATCTCCTAGTAAAGGCATTCTTGTATTTTCATCTACCATTTGTTTTCTCCAGTTGTTTATTTATCAATATGAAGCGTAACACCAAGTTCACGGGCGAAGCAAATTAGACCGATTTTTGCGCTTTTTCTTCTCTGCAAAAATCGGGCTGGCTTGATGTGTCCCAGTGCAATTTAATATATTACACTCTGACCCTAATTATTAGAAAAGGCACAAAACAAGGCTTGACCCCATTTTTCAGTAATCCTCCTATTTTTAATCGACGATAAAAGTAGAGGGTTAGGCTATTTGTCGAGAAATGAAATTGATGAGGATCAATGTCTAATCAAAAGACGGCCGATAAAAGCCTTAAACTACTTTAATACGATTGAGCTTTTATTGGAAAAGCGAGTGTCACTTTTCTCTGATGGACAGATGCAGACATCGTTATCTAAGGCTACTTTAAATTCTGAACTCGGAATACCTGCATCTGTTTTGGCTTTATCGTTTCGGATCTTTTTTATAATTTCTTTATGTTTGTTGTATAGATTTGATTCTGCGAATATCGGATTATGTTTTCTAAATTGATTGTCTTGAATCACTGAGTTAATTTTTTATCGTTCCCACGCAGAGCGTGGGAACGAGAAGTTTTTTCATTTTTAATGAATTTAATGCCAACAATATTGTCAAAATAAGAGAAGCATATTTTATTTTTTATTCAGTAAGATAACTCACCGAATAACTAGAATACGCGAAAGACTATTTTTATGATATGTTTTACATATCCAAACTGAACGAATCGGCATCTCACATACATGTACTATGGAGATGATGTGCAATAGCATTCGATAAAAATTATCGATAGGCTATACAGCATTACAGTTATAGATAATTAATTGAGTTGATTAATGACTTCAACCACATTAAAAATCTTTTCATTTAATTTAGGAAATTACAAATGGATAATATGATTCAATCTCGCTCAGGAAACATTGTACCCGCAGGATATCTAGGCTCAGTAAACATTGTATCCTCAGAGTCTCACTCGATGCTACTGACTTCGCTACCTTTCACACAACAGAGACTAAAAACTCTTTTAGATAAAGATAAATATAAAGAGGATCAAGATGGAATTCTAGGAAATAGATCATGTTTTAACAATGGAATTTTTATCCGTTTATCGGAAACAGTATACTATAGAATGCGGAGGATATCTGAATCGATTAACTATGAAAACTCAAATAAAACCAAGAAAAAAACTGAGAACAAAAACATCGACTCTGATAATCCAACATGTTGTCAATGCGGGAAAGATTTATGTTTTAGAGTAGTTACCTTGCTAATGTGTAGCCACATTATTTGTCTTGAATGTACTCCAACAGAAAAGTCAGATGCAAATGGTGTAAAGATTTATCAATGCCCATTTCAGAAAAGACGTGGTGGCGAAATTGTAGAACTGTCACGGTGTCAATATGAATCTCATGTCGATAAGATTCATGTTGATGAGGGAACTGAAAATGTATCAATTGAAGGTGTCTTAAATTGCTCAGTTCAAAACATACCCAGTATAGAGGAAAACATGCTATGCCAACTATTTATTAATGATGAGTACACTGACATTATGACATTGAGATCAGCAGTTAATGCTTATTATTCTTCACGTATGGCTTTAGCTTTGGTTAATAAACCTACCCATTCTGCTCAACGTACCCTTGCTGCCCCCCCACCATGCATACTCATGGGTTCGAAGAGTGACAATATAACAACTGATATCAATAAAGAAAAGCCAATTGCAATAAAACCTACTCTTGAATGTAGCAGCAGTATAGGCGACTGGGATTTTTATGCAAAGAACAAGACAACAGGTGAAATTCGTATATTGCACATGGAAGACATTATAACTGACCTGCAAGCACTTACTGGAAAAAAAGTGAATGCAGATACATTGACTCAAGTCGACATGAAACAATTGATAAAAGACATGGAAGGTATCACAAAGAAAACATATATAAGATAAGTACTAATTGAGACTGTAAATGAGACCTTTGCACGAAACCAAGAA
>JAGLCE010000125.1 GCA_023146365.1 Endozoicomonadaceae bacterium | reverse complement strand
AAATAACGTTCATGTTTTTGCCCTGTGGGTGACCTTCACGCCTCACCATCAGCATCAGCATCAGCATCAGCATATTATGCAGTGTTATAAGTCATCATCATCATTCGTTTTGCTAAAAAGCTCAACTACGTCTGTAGTCATACTTTCGATGAAGTGCTTCGGTGATCCACATGCCATACTGACACCATCACATGCGCCCACAAACACCCTCATACCCCCCGTAAATATTCCTATTGCCAGCGCTCCTAAGGGTACAAAAGTGACACTCCCTATGACTCCCAGTAATCGGTTTTTATGGTAGGTACTTTGCACTACATTAATATACACTACGACTGTACTTAGACAAAGAAAAGTAACCGATTCCACTAAAGCACAAGCTGGAATCATAACTATTCCGCCAAGAACTGCAGCACAGTATTTAATTGCACGAGTTAAAATCGAAGTCGATGAAGTCTGACTATTTTTTTGAGAAATCGTCAATGATTCATCAGAAGGTATCGCAGTCTTAGAATTATCTAATGCAATACCAGCCCCTGATTTTATACTATTATCGGGTGTCACTTTAGTGCTTTCCATAACAAACTTCCTATATTAAATATTGTTTTTTATACGATATAATGAGAATTACTATAATCTCTATACCTCACATTAGTCTTAGAGAGGCAATAGATCGGTAAAGTTCAATAATATTAAGTAATAATCTAAGCTATTTGCTCAGCAAGCACGATGTTATGGCGGATAAGGGTTATGGCGGATAAGGTCATAAACAATATTGACCAGCCCTAAACGAACCTTCTTTTCATCAAGGGTTTGCGTTTCCAAACGCTTATGGACATCCACATTCATACCAAGTATGTCAGTTATTGTGGAAATACAGGCTCTATCACTACAAATACTCTAGCGCATCAAACCACTGGTCATCAGCATTATCTTCTTGGTCAATTAGCTCAACGTATTCATGATCTATTATAAAATCAATCATATCCCCTACATCCATTGGCGTAGAAATCGAGCATTGTTGTGGAAGGGTTTTTACTTGTTCATTCGTTAGACCTGCTTTTAAACAATCAATGACTACGCTTGCACAGTTGTTATCTAAAAAATTAAATCTTGCCTCTCTTTTTATTTCATCGGATTTTTCTCTCATGGCCTGTATATTTAATCCATTTACATGAATATCGACGAATCCACTAGTGATTATTGGAACAGAAACGCCGGGAAAATCACAAGCGTCAACAAAATCCTTAATAGTTGGAAGCATTCGCAGATGATACAATACGTAACAAATGACGAAACTGGAATATACACTCATAGCATCCAAAGAAACTTCTAGATTCTTACTGTAATATGACACTGTTAACCAATTCAAAAACAAAAGAATAGATGCTGTTTTGCTTTTATACAAAAAGTTTTTAACTGGGTCCAAGATAATTAATAATTTTGTAAATTTGTAGCCTAAGTTCATCATCCAATTCATAATGTTTTTTTTATCTTTTCCCTTTGAAATAGAGTCATGGCTTGGCTCACCCTTCAAGCCCCCCATTAAAACTGCAACGTGGAAAGTGGATAAGGAAATCAAGACAGTTCTATTGCTAATTTTTTGTTGGTCTACTATTGTTAAACGATTGATAGAACTATACTTTAAAAGAAGGAAGTTTAAACACCCAGCAAAAGGAATACGTTTCGAAGCAATAATATTTGCAACGACTACCTTATTCATAAAGTTACTCTTTTGCTTTGATTTCTTTAATCTGTTTGACTGTTCTATTGAACGACAAACTTCACTTCTTATCTCTAATCTATTTGAATTACTTTCTATCATTTTTCTACCTCTATAAATGTTACTGATACTGAAATTATTTATTGATACACAAAGTAAAATCATGTATTCAATTGGAGTTCGAAAACCGACGTATTTTTTCGGTTAAAATTATTATTATGTTAAATGTCTGAATGTGAGAGCGATGAAATGTATCCGCGTCTAATTGCCTATAAAATTTCACTTGATGATCTTATTAAAATAATTATGGATCATTTAAAGATGAGATAAGATCATCTGCCATATCATCTATGAAACTCAACGTCTCGTCACTCAAGCCTAAGCAACCATGAAACAGGTGGCTAATCATACTTATCATTAGAGCTTGAATCTCAGTATTGATTCACTGGCTATAGATCGGTAAAGTTCAATAGTATTAATCTAAGCTCGTTACGGCTTGGACAGGCGATACCTCGGTAAAGTTCAATAGTATTAAGTAAGCTAAGCTCGCTCCTCAGCAGGCACAATGTTATGGCAGATGAGCTCATAAACAATATTGGCCAGACCTAAACAAACCTTCTCTTGATCAAGGGTTTGCGTTGCCAAACTCTTATGGGCATCTAGGCTCTCTATGACTGCATCATTAAGCGCATCAACAAAGCCGCCTATCATGGCTTGTTTTTTCGAGTTGTTGCTTACCTGCTCTACGACCTTGGAGTTTTCCATGAGCTTATCTTTAAGGGTGTGCGCGTAGTTAAGCATATCATTATTGGTTAGCTCACCCTCAAACAGGGTATTCATTTGTTTAACTATTTCCGAAAGAAACTCTTTGTTCGGGTCGCGAGCCACCGCGCCACCGCCTTCAATGGCAAAAAGCTCGTTATCTGTGCCATTTAAATGAATAGAGTAGGTCTCTTTTCGGGTGAGTTTGTAGTGGGTTAACTCGACCAATGAAACATCAATGGGGTCTTGTTCGTTATAGGTTTTAAGGTTTGGAATTAACGCTTTGATAAATGCCTAGAAGGTTAATAACGCTTTATCTTCGTAATTTACGATTTTTGATAAAAATTCATACATGCGTACGAAGCTGATCAGGCCTTTTTTAAAAATATCCAAGCCGCTTTTTGTCTCGTTCGCCTCTTTAAGATCAACTTCAAGGTTATGAATCGCTCTCTCATTGGTTTCTTGTTTGGCGGATAGATCGGTTTCTAAAATATAACGGCGAATTTCACTCTCACCGCTGCCAGCTCCCCCCGTAAACAGCGGTGAACCGTTCAGGATAATACCAATGCGACTGCCCCCTTCATGCACTGGTCGCATTTTGGAAATAAGGTGCAGTAGAAACAACAAAGAACCATCCGACACTCGTGGCAACCCCGCCCCAAACCGACCGTTAAAGCCTTGTTGTTCGTGCTCATCGGCGACCGCCTTTTGTACTTTTTTCCACTCCACACCAAAGGGCGGATTAGAGAGCATATAGTCAAACTTGTCAGCGAACAGTTGATCATCACTCAGGGTGTTGCCATGTTTTATGTTTTTCACCTCTTGCCCTTTAATCATCATGTCGGCTTTACACACCGCATAAGATTCAGGGTTCAGCTCTTGGCCAAAGGTGGCCCGTTGCGCGTCTGGGTTTAGCTCATGCACATATTCACTGCCACTGGATAAATCACGGATTCAACGGGAATATGAGGCAGTCAACATTGTAAGGATAAAATTAAGCAGCGGCTGAACGGACAGAGCCATCTGTTAACCATGGGTGGAGACCGGTAAATCACTCTTTTATCGTGAACAAGCTAAAACAAACCGAGTGTCACCTCATTGATTCCATTTATTTTCCCAAGTATGGAACTTTAACTCTATGAAATATGTCTAAATTAATTAATTAAGGTTAGTTAAATGATATTATGAGAATATAGAACATGAACGACTCAATGGTTTTATCAGTAAAAGCTTCCGTATCACATGCTTGGAATCATAGTCAAGGTTGCGCGGCAGTATTTCACGTGATCAAAGCCTTCTTTTCAGGTCTGCTAAGAACTTATACCGTTACCGTAAATGATGCAGTGAATTGTTATATTAATGATAAGGATCATAGAGACTCTCTCTTTATTAAAGAATTCAGGCAAGTACCTCTGTTTATGAAAAAAATAATAAACGCTACAGAAGCTGAAGTGGAATCTTCTACTAAAAATAAAAAGGTTGTTACTTTCTATTCTGAAACAGACGCTGATGCCTTACAAGGCTCTAAACAATTTGGCAGTGTTCATGACGCTGATGCCTTACAAGGCTCTAAATAATTTGACAGTGTTCATAGAAGTATTGATCTTGAACTTATCAATGCTTTTAAGACATCAAATAAAGAAAAAGCTAGAGAACTGATACACAATGGAGCCAATTTCAGCGCCAGCTATAAAATGCATACTAAAATTAATAGTGGGCTGGTTGGCAATGCCATGTATAATGTCATACGGTTTATGGATTGCGATGCTGATATGATAAAACGCTTGTTCGAAAGCGATCGTAAATCTCTTTATGAGGAATCGGTCTGAGACTGTAAATAACTCTGGGTAGCTGCCTTAGTTAAACATGGTCTGACAGCCGATCTTCAAA
>JAGLCE010000124.1 GCA_023146365.1 Endozoicomonadaceae bacterium | reverse complement strand
TCCAGGTTTTTTTTTGGGAAATTATAATGTGAGGCGTCAGCTGAGATGTTAAAAAGAACAAGAGAATATATTTTAGGGCGAAGCCTTCTCAAATAGGTATTTCATATGTGACTCAAGGCATATTTCCACTCATTGATCAGACTTATCTTCGCGTTTGCATTAACGTTAGCAAAGGTTACAGGATGTTTAATTATTTAAGACAACATTCGATCTATAACGAAATACTGGAGCAGGTTTCCGAAAAAGAAGGTAATAGTGTCTCAAGATTATATTCAATGACTTGAAAATGATGGGAAAATAGATAATTTTAGGGAACATGACGAATGGCGTCCTCCTATCCAGAAAATTATGATTATTCAAACAGACCGACGGCTCTATCTTTAACTCGCAGATTCTTGGACAGTTTCATTGTTTATGTGCTGCTAACGTATAAGTCGATGAGCGAGCTAGATAAAAGTCGCGGATTTCATTCGCTAGTGATTATGATCTTGTTATGAGTAACTATGTTTTTACAGAGCTGCACTGTGTAATTCAGGAGATCTATTTAAGCCATATAATTTTAAAATCAAAAAGAGCCTACATTACATATAACGAAATTAACACTTAGCATAGTTTCGTTTTTACAAGTCAAGTGAATTAATGGTCATGATTCCTGGCTCAGAAATCCTGAAAGATGAGCCACCTATGCACCCAAATAATTGCATAATAGGGCGCTGGGAAGAACGATAAGCTGGGCAACGCTGGAGAACAGCCACTTGCTGTGCATTGCAGCGATCAAGGGCTAGCAGTAAAGTCAACTCGCTTAATGATTGGCCTGTTGGCGTTAAAACAGCTGTACAACCTAAGTGATGAGAAGTGTGGTGATGCAGTGGAAACTGTTTTAAAAGATGGTTTTTCAGGGTCGACTAAGTAGATGACCGATGGAGCCTAACGCTCAATCCCAACAGCACCTTGCATGATGGTAGCAGAAAAAGGGAACCTGCAAATTTAACAGTGTAATCAACTATTTCTGATACCCTCAAGAGTGTAGACAATAGGTGATGCAAATGAATATTGAAAAAATAAAAGCTCAGGTGCTCGTGTTTGTTGACATAATTGTTGCTATTCACGCTGCTTCCGTAGGCTGAATGCTTGGGTGATGTCAATGTGTTATTGCTGTGGCGCCTTAAGACTGGGATTGATTAGGCACTGACGGATTAACTGAGGTTTTCAGAGTAAAGGGTAGTTTCGATCATGGGGGATAGACTGCATGAAATTCCAGTCACGAGATTGAAAGGGGTAGGCGCTGCGTTGGCAAGCAAACTGACGCGTATTGGTATTCAGAATCTGCAGGATCTGTTGTTTCATCTGCCGCTCCGCTATCAGGATCGTACGAAAATCATCCGGATTGGCGATATACGGCTTGGAGTGGAATCGATGATTCAGGGCACGATTTCCTCAGCCGAGATAGCGGATGGTCGTCGACGCAGTCTGCTCTGCCGAGTGCAGGACGGCGCAGGAATTATCAGTTTGAGGTTTTACCGTTTCAGCAGCGAACAGCGTAACACCATGAAAGTCGGTGTTCAGGTTCGCTGCTTTGGGGAGCCTCGTCAAGGTGCCAGTGGCCTGGAGATGTATCATCCTGAATGGCAGACCATCAGTGAGAAACATGCACCATCTGACGAAAACACTCTGACACCGATTTATCCTAGTACGGAGGGATTGACCCAGCAGCGACTTCGCACGCTTTGCAGTCAAGCACTGGGTTTTATGAATCATCCTGATGCATTGCAAGAGTGGCTACCTGCCTCCCTGCTCAGCGCCGATCACCAATGGTCACTGACGGAAGCCATACGCTATCTTCATAATCCACCGACCGATGCGAATGTTCGGGTCATGCTCGAAGGGCGGCATCCAGCTCAACAGCGTCTGGCATTTGAGGAGTTACTCGCTCACCATCTCAGTTTACAGAAAATACGTCTGCGGATTCGGCGACAGCATGGGCATCCTATGCCCGCCAGACAAAAGCTGATGACACAGTTCCTTGAGCTACTGCCCTTCACGCTAACCGACGCACAACAGCGGGTTGCCCGAGAGATCAGTGATGACTTGTCACAATCTGTTCCCATGCTTCGCTTGCTACAAGGTGATGTTGGCTCTGGTAAAACCGTCGTTGCTGCACTAGCTGCCCTGCAGGCTGTCGAGAATGATTTTCAGGCGGCACTCATGGCGCCAACTGAAATTTTGGCAGAACAGCATTACAACAATTTCACTCAATGGTTCAAGCCTCTGGGTATTACGGTGGCCTGGCTGACCGGAAAAACCAAAGGTAAAAAACGGGAACAGCAATTGGAGTTGATTAGCAGTGGAGAAGCCGCTGTCATTATCGGTACGCATGCTCTGTTTCAGGACGATGTGATATTTAATCGGTTGGGACTGGTCATTATTGATGAACAACACCGGTTTGGTGTTCATCAACGTCTTGCACTAAAAGAAAAAGGCCAGGGTGCCACGCCGCACCAGTTGATCATGACGGCAACGCCGATCCCAAGAACGCTAGCCATGAGCGTATATTCCGACCTTGATTGCTCTGTTATTGATGAACTTCCTCTTGGGAGAACGCCGGTCAACACCATAGTGATTAGTGATGATCGTCGCGACCAGATTATTGAAAGAGTCCGCAATGCCTGTTTGGAAGGTCGCCAAGCTTACTGGGTGTGTACGTTGATTGAAAAATCGGAAGTACTTCAATGTCAAGCGGCAGAAGTTACCGCAGAGCAGTTACAGGAATGGTTGCCAGAAATTTCAATCGGTCTGATACATGGTCGAATGAAATCCGTCGATAAAGTAGCAGTGATACAAGCGTTTAAGGAAGGACACCTGCACCTGTTAGTTGCGACCACCGTCATTGAAGTTGGCGTTGATGTTCCTAATGCCAGCTTGATGATCATTGAAAATCCAGAACGTCTTGGGCTTGCCCAATTGCACCAGCTTCGTGGTCGGGTAGGCCGTGGCACAGTGGCCAGTCATTGTGTGCTGATGTATCACGGCCCGCTCTCTCTGAAGGGGAGAGAGCGCCTTCAGGTGATGCGAGACTCCACGGATGGTTTTATTATTGCCGAGAAAGATCTGGAGTTGCGCGGCCCCGGCGAAGTATTGGGGACTCGTCAGACAGGGATGATTGATTTCCGTATCGCAGATCTTGGGCGAGACGAAGCGCTGCTCAGCACTGTCAAGGATGCGGCCAGCCAGCTAATGTCCGAGGAGCCGGATAGCATAGAGCCAATCATCCGACGATGGCTGCCACAAGGGGATCACTACGCGGAAGCCTAATCCTGTTATTTAACCCTTCGGAACTTATTCATGAAACATTCTGTCCAATTCTGTTTAATTAAGGAATCTTTAATTATTTTCTCCAACAGTGTTATGGTTTATCAGACCCTGCAGCAGAAGCTTTGTATGATGAACTAGCTGATAAAACAACGGTTTTAACATTTCACAGATTAATCAAAAGAGATAATTTAAGCATCGTTATTTTTGACAATATAAATAATTGTTTGACCGAACAATGAATTAAAATATTACAAGGCAGTATGGTTAATGCCTCAATGATTCAATATCCGACTTCGATTAAAAATAAAAAGAATAAATGTGATCCTGACATGCATTCAATTCGTAAAAACAACCAATGAATGATGAATAATCTTGGAAAATATTATTGATGGAGAGAGTGGTTCGATGAAATCAATGAGCCACTTGAAGAGCAATGGCTTCACGTTACAAGTGTCGATTATGCTGATAAAACTGTCATCTCTTTACGAATAATGTCGCTTGCTCTCGAAGGGACTTCATCTATTATTCTGAACTTATCTTGATTAGGAATATTGTGCAAATGAAAGTTCTCGGAATTGAATCCTCTTGTGACGAAACCGGCATTGCCATTTACGACAGTGAAACCGGTCTGCTAGAGGATGCCCTGTATAGCCAGGTAGATATGCATACTGAATATGGTGGTGTGGTACCAGAGCTGGCCTCTCGTGATCATATTCGCCGAGTTTTGCCGCTGATTCGTGATGTCATGGTGCAGGCAGACGTAACTCAAAAAGATATTGATGCCATAGCCTATACCCGAGGGCCTGGTCTGATCGGTGCATTGATGGTGGGTTCTGCGATTGCCAAATCCATCGCCTTTACTTGGGATGTGCCAGTCATTGGTGTGCACCATATGGAAGGCCATCTGCTGGCACCGATGCTGGAAGAGACTCCTCCCGAATTTCCGTTTGTCGCCTTACTGGTTTCCGGTGGCCATACTCAGCTGGTATCAGTGAAAGGCGTTGGGCAATACGATCTGCTCGGTGAATCTCTAGATGATGCCGCTGGCGAGGCTTTCGATAAAACTGCCATGATGCTGGGACTCGGTTATCCCGGAGGTCCACAGGTTGCAGCGCTAGCAGAGCGGGGAGTATCAGGACGATTTCGTTTTCCACGTCCCATGACCGACCGTCCTGGGCTGGATTTTAGTTTCAGTGGTCTTAAAACCTTTACGTTGAACACCGTGCAGAGGCAGTCTGTGGATGGACAGGTCGATGAACAGACACGGGCTGATATCGCCAGAGCATTTGAAGACGCCGTTGTGGATACCCTAAGGATCAAATGCCGTCGTGCGTTACGGGAGACAAATATGAAGCGTCTGGTCATCGCTGGCGGTGTCAGCGCCAACCAGCATTTACGGGAAGCGCTGGGTGCAATGGCGATGAGTGAAGATGCGACGTTATACTATGCGCGGCCGGCGTTTTGTACCGATAATGGCGCCATGATTGCGTATGCCGGCTGTCAGCGGCTGTTAGCTGGTGAATGTGATGCTTTAGATATTCGCCCTATGCCTAGGTGGCCACTCGAAACCCTCACCCCTGTTGTGATGGACGGGAGTTTATAAATCGTGGATATGGTTCGGATCGACAATTTATATGTAGAAACCATCATCGGTTTCTATCATTGGGAACATGAAGAGCCCCAGCCGTTACACATTGATTTGGAGTTGGGTACGAATTTTTCAGATGCTTTTGTCTCTGATGATCTGTCGGACGTCTTGGACTATGCTGCTTTGAGTCGTCGAGTGAAGCAATGCTGCCAGCAGAGTCGTTTTCATTTGTTGGAAGCGCTGTGTGGGAGGATTTTAACGCTTATCTTTACCGAATTTGCTGTGCAGTCTGTCAGATTGGAGATTCGTAAACCGCATGCATTACGGAACGGAATTCCTTCTGTCGAGTGCTATAGAACTCGAGAGCAGATGGGTATTTGCTGGAGATCTGAAAAGGAGTCAGCGTGACACAATACGCCTTACTGGGATTGGGCAGTAATGTTGAGCCTGAAGATCATATTGTCGCAATGGTATCTGCGCTTTCTGCCTGTTTCGGTCATCTTTGGATTAGTTCTGTTAGTAGAACTCGGGCGGTTGGCGTAGAGAATGCCGATGACTTCTTGAATGTTGTGGTGGGTATTCAATCCGATATGAGTGGCCACACATTGAAAGCCTGGACGAAACAGCAGGAAAAAATGTTAGGGCGTGATCACGGAAACCCGATGGAGCATCGCAGGGCCTGTCGTGCTGATATGGATATTCTGGCTTTCTGGCATCATGACGACAGGGCTGTTTGCGCATCGGAGTTTGTTGATGAGCCTTTTTTCTTGCCTTTGGCAGAGGAGGTTTTGACGCTGATGGAGCGCTATGACTCAGAAGTGGGCGACTATTTTTTTTTGTCACCGCGTGAGTGTTGCATTAGTTTGCAGCTGCAGGATGGACGTCACTTCGGATGGAGACCACGGGTGATGGAGTCGTTGGCGATGATACTTTAAAGCTTTAGCGCAGCGGTGATGGCTAGTAGGCGTTGGTGGTGGATAGCGGCTGCCAGTGACTCTCCTTGATAGCCTTGTTGTATCAAAGCCTGTATGTTGATTGTCTGACAAGCTTGTGCCGCAGTTTCCACCCAATAGGTTTGTTGGTGGTTAGCGTGAACCGTTTGTGCTAGTAAATCACAGATACACACAAATTGTCGGAAGCGCTCTTTTCGTCGAAATGGGTCTGTTTTTTCTAATAACGACAGTAGCGTTTCAGGGTCTGCGTGCTCCATGGTTAGCCATGAGGAAAGATGCTTGCTGACCAGTATGGCCATGTCTCGGTAATGGGTCGGTATTTTTAGGTCAGTGCAGAATGTCTTGATCTGATCGACCGCATCGGCTGCTGGTAACGTCTCTGTCCAGGGCAGAGCTGCACAGACAAACCGTGTCACGGTGTCAGCCTGACGTTCGACGGCACGCGCAAGCGCGGTGCGAGGAGTGGCTAATTTATTCTTGAAGCCTTGTAATAGCAGTGGCATTAAAGTCGCCAATGCGCCACAGTTGTTCAAGACATCAAAAAAGATAACTGAAGAGGGCTCTGCCAGTGCCCGCACAGTTTCTTGCCACACTCGCTCAGCTACCAGGTAGTTAGCTTCTCCTGAACTGACCATCGTTTTCATTAATGTCATGGTTTCATCCGCAATCTGAAATCCGAATTGGGCATATCGTGCAGCAAATCGGGCAGTTCTCAAAATTCTCAGAGGGTCTTCACGAAAGGCGAGGGAGACATGGCGAAGTATGCGATTCTGAAGGTCACTGTGGCCATGGTAGGGGTCGATCAGTTCGCCGTTGTCCGTTTCTGCCATGGCGTTAATGGTCAGGTCGCGGCGAAGCAGATCTTCTTCGAGAGTGACATCTGGCGACGTATGGAAGGTAAAGCCGGCATACCCGTGACCAGATTTCCGTTCTGTTCGAGCCAGGGCGTATTCTTCACCGGTATCTGGGTGGATAAAAACGGGGAAATCCTTGCCAACGGGGCGAAATTTTTGCGCTTTCATGACGGCTGGCGTACTTCCGACGACGACCCAGTCCCGATCTTTAACGGGAAGACCCAGTAGTCTGTCGCGCACAGCACCGCCAACAAGATAGATTTTCATGAATAGTTCAGGCTTGCATCAATCGAAAGAGCGTATTGTAGAGAAGTACAGACTTGTTTAAACAGACTGTACGCTCTCTTTTTGCGTCGATAAGGTTAGAGTTGTGTTACTCGGTTGATCTCTTCCAACGTCGTGATGCCTTGAAGCACTTTGAGCAGACCTGATTTTCGCAGATTGTTAAAGCCTTCTTTGTCTGCCTGTGCGGCAATTTGCATCGAGTTACCATCAGACATAATCATGGATTGAATGGTGGGGGTGATGGAAACCACCTCATAAATACCCACTCGACCTTTGTAACCATGGTTGCATTTATCGCAACCTTCCTCGTTGTGCGTATAAATATCTATATCTTTCAGTTGTGTGCTAGTGAAACCTTCTTCCAATAGTGTGGCAAGAGGAATGTCTAGTTTTTGCTTGCATGAACAGAGCCGCCGCGCTAAACGTTGGGCGATAATCAGGGTAACTGAAGTGGCGATGTGGAATAACGGTATTCCCATGTTATGCAGACGGGTGAGGGTTTCTGCTGCACTATTAGTGTGCAGGGTTGAGAGAACCATATGGCCGGTCTGGGCGGCCTTGATGGCGATATTGGCAGTTTCAAGATCTCGAACCTCACCGACCATAATGACATCTGGATCCTGACGGAGAAAGTTACGAAGAGCTTCGGAGAAGTCCAGGCCATGTTTTGCGTTGATGTTAACTTGGTTAATCCCTTCAAGATTGATTTCTACTGGGTCTTCCGCCGTGGATATATTTCGTTCAACGCTATTGAGAATGTTAAGGCCGGAATAGAGCGATACGGTTTTACCCGATCCGGTGGGGCCTGTTACCAATATCATACCCTGAGGTCTATGTAGGGCTTTCAGGAATATCTCCTTCTGATCTGGTTCATAACCGAGGGAATCAATCCCTATGGTAGCGACGGAGGCATCCAAAATCCGAAGTACGACTTTTTCACCCCAAAGGGTGGGCAGAGTGTTAACCCGGAAATCAATCGCTTTAATCTTCGAGAGTTTCAGTTTTATCCGGCCATCCTGAGGTTTTCGTCGCTCAGAGATATCCATGGAGGACATGATTTTCAGACGCGAGGATATTTTAAGCGACAGCGTTACGGGTGGTTTGGCAAAGGCCTGCAGTATACCGTCAATCCGGAAGCGTACTCGGTAGGATTTTTCATAAGGTTCGAAGTGAATGTCAGATGCGCCTTTCTTGATAGCAGACAGTAGCATCTTATTTACAAAACGGACCACCGGGGCGTCATCGTCCCCCTTGAAATCAATTGCTTCTTTTTTTTCTTCAACAATCTCTTCAATATCAAAGCTGTCCATGTCGTCATTTAGATCACTCAGTGCATCTTCTGAACTGTCAAGAAGTTTTTCCATGCCGAGTGCTAACGTGGTTACTGGAACCAGAATGGCTTCGGTATTTAGACCTGTATTGAAGCGAAATGCTTCTACGGCTTCCTCATTGGTCGGGTCAGATACGGCGATGAACAGTGTTTTACCACGCTTAAACAATGGAAATGCATTGTGCTTGCGCAGCATACTTTCAGGGATGATATCTTTTGGTGTTTGACTAAAATCTAGGGCATCGATATTGAATAGGGGCATGCCGAACATCTCAGCATTGATCCGTGCAAGTGTGTGGTCATCGACCAGACGTTTTTGAGTGAGATAGGTGGTTAGCGATATCTTATCATCGCATGCGCACTGACATGCATTGATGACTGTTGCTTCGTCCAGAATCTTCTCGTGAATCAGTTGACGGGCAAGCCCTGTCAGTTTAGTGTTTGCCATTCGCAGAAGCTCTTTCTTGTTTATGACCGTACTGCCTATCCCACCTAATTATAAAGCTAAGATGATGATTGGCTACTTGTTTTTTTGTTGATCTATCTGAAAATAGGGCTGTGTTAACTCGATGATAGCTTACTTCATTAAAATCATATAACATCCGTCATTTACAGTGACAGCTTGCATAACGTGAGTGTTATTTACAGTTTATTAGTATTCAAATCATGACTACGCCTAGCTCTTACTCACTATCCGACTATGAACGACCTTCATTACATGCACCTGAAGGAGCAGAGGCTATTTTACTGCACTCCTGTTGTGCCCCTTGCGCTGGTGAAATTATGCTGGCGATCAAAGCGTCGGGGATTCAGCAGACGATCTTTTTTTACAATCCCAATATTCATCCTGCCGAAGAGTACGAGATGCGTAAAAGTGAGAATAAGCGTTATTGCGACAAGCTTGGAATACCGTTTATTGATGCAGATTATGATACTGACCACTGGTTTGAACGTGTCAAGGGGTTGGAAAATGAGCCAGAGCGGGGGGCACGATGTACCGTCTGCTTTGATATACGGTTTGAGCGGACAGCTCTCTTTGCTCATGAGCATCAGTTTCCACTGATTTCAAGTACCTTGGGAATATCTCGGTGGAAGAATATGGCGCAGATCTGTGCCTCCGGAGAGCATGCGGCAGCGCCCTATCAAGATGTCTCCTATTGGACGTTAAACTGGCGTAAACAGGGTGGCTCCCAGCGAATGGTAGAGCTAGCTAAGCAAGAACACTTTTATCAACAGGAATACTGCGGCTGTGTTTACAGTTTGCGAGATTCAAACCGCCACCGCCAAGCTTGCGACCGACCAAAAATTAAGCGTCTCAGTCAGTTTTATGGCGAGAAGAATGTGAGCCTGATTGCACGATCGACGCTGTGATAAGGGCAAAAACATGAACGTTATTTGAGCAGTCAAACAGCCTGAAAACCTATACAATGGCGTCTTTTTCCTGATGACTAGGCGCTAAGGTCTGCAAAATCTCTGTTTTTCACATGCATGTTAGTATACTCAATGATCGGCTGGGCATTGATTCCGATGAATGATTAAAAACAATGAGTTGTAATAATCGTTGTTATCGAACAGTTGGCAGATGACAGGCTATGAAAAATTGCGCCATAAAAACCGGACAAAAGTGATTGCAAGGTTTGATGATTTGTAACCGATTGGATCCATATTATTAAGCATAAATTTTATGATATATAAGCTAGACCTTCGCAAAATAATTATTTCTAGATAAAATAATAATCACACGTAATATACATGTTTTATTTACAATCATCTTTCGTTGTTTTTTTTAACACCTCTGAGTGAAAAAGAAGATGCCTATTATGTTGCGAGCTTATTTCGAATACTGAACATGTTCCTGGATGCTCAACATCAGTGAATGTGAAAGTCTATCTGGGGTCTGGCAGGAAAAATTCACTGACCAATAACGGTTTGCCTGACAAGTGAAAGACTGAGCGACGCCCCCAAGCGATTTCATCCTGATAGCTTAATGAAAGCCATGGATTAAAGACATTCGCCGCCACTGATGAGACCTCGAACTTGCCACGTTTAAGTGTAGGGTCAGCAAACAGTATATCACCCAGAGGACGATCCCTTAATCGAAGTAGGCGGTGATTTCGTCCATGGAGTGATGTAACCGGAAAAATACTACGGGCAAACACCTTTGGATGACCATTACAGATTAATAGTACTTCCCGAATACTAGTCTTGGTTCGTTCTTGAATATCTAGTACTCGACGCTCGGTCGGCATCGGGACTCCCCAGTCGTGACGGATGACTTCTATGGCGAAAGAGCCGGGAAATGCCTGCTGAAGTTTCAGGGTCAATGATCCCCTGTGTTTCAGCCAATAACGCCATTCATCTGGCACAGTTAGACCTTGTGTCGGTCGCCAGTTTTGACTGGATATACAACATGAAGGCATGAGAGTAATGAGGTTATCATTTCAATAATTTCACCAGAGTGTGAGGCATATCTTCTAATGATGCAAACCGAAAGGCGAGCAAAACCAAAACCAAAACCAAAACCAAAACCAAAACCAAAACCAAAACCAGTTATACGATTGACTGCCAGTATTGATTGAACCTTAGAGAAAATTCGTAGTCTTACTGAGAGTAAGGTTACCAGAAATGTTCTGTCTGCCTGGTACGGTTGTTTTATGTTGAATGATGATGAGTACTGGGAGTTTTATGAAGAATATAGTTCACGGACTGTCATTATTGGTCCTGCTTTGGTTGAGTGTTTTGCCTCTACCCCCCGTCTTAGGCGATGACTGGGATGATCCAAATGTTTTCAACGTCGTTGGCGGACACACGACAACCGTTGAAAGACAGCCTTGGCTGGTTTCGCTGCAAGCAGGTGGGCAACATTTTTGTGGCGGTTCGTTAGTAGCACCACAGTGGGTGCTGACTGCAGCCCATTGTTTGCACGATAAGAGTCACAGTATGTTACTTGAGTTTCTGGAGATTAAGGCTGGTGCCACCGACCTTTCTGATCCTTCACAAGGTATCTATGTGAAGGCTTCTGCGGTGTTTTTGCGCAAATGGTGGAAAGGCGAAGGTGATGTTGCGCTTATCAAGTTGCAAGAACCGATCATGGATCATAATATCGATTACTTACCGTTGGCCAATAAGCATGTGATGCAGCTGTCTGGGTACGAAGGTGCCATGGCGACCGTGGCAGGCTGGGGTTTTATCGATGAGAAAATCAATTGTGTGCCGTCAATCATGCATGTGGTGAATGTTCCTATTGTCTCTTGGCGGTCTTGCTCCATATTTAACCGTGATTCTGCTAAACTGTCTCGTCATGAAATTTGTGCGGGTTACATTGATGGTGGAAAAGACGCATGCTACGGCGACAGTGGTGGCCCCCTTGTTGTCTTGTCTGGTGGTCGTCGTCCGCGTCTGGTACAGCTGGGTATTGTTTCTTGGGGTAACGGCTGTGGACATGCTAATAAATATGGCATTTACACGAATGTCTCATCATTTTATACATGGCTTCATCGTACGATGCGTGAAAATAGCGATTAACGGTCAGCTCAGCCGCTTTTCACCATAAACGAGTCTCTATAGATTAATGAAAACCCTGGTAGTGGACTGCGGTAGTTGGACATATTGCTGCTTTTTCTTTTAGTCAGATCATTTCCTTCCGGTTGAATATTGGATAACGCACAACATGCGAGAGCTTTCAGTGTTTTTTATGGAGTATTCTGTTGATCCGAGCAGAATATGTTTGATATCAAACAACAACTCATCTGATCCAGCAATGAAGTGAAGCGAGTGGCCTCTGCGTCAAAATTGGAAATCGTAACGTAGCCACACTGCATATCATTCGGCTTGAAATGCATCAGTTTTGTAGGTTGACTCATTTGATTCAAAAATTTAAAAACGATTAATGTTTATCAAAAGCTAATGTACATAGAAGATAAACGGTGGCCGCTGCCTGCCACGTTACCATTTTTTCTGCTGCATAATTACATGGTGTCGCACTGATGACTGGAATCCGCATATTAATAAAATTTGAAGTGAAATTAAAGTAACAAATGACTGTCTAACATAAGGATTGTTTGAGAATTCTGTTAAATTAGAGTTAATTAATATTAATGTTATTAAAAAACACATAGGTATAGCTATATGAATGTAGACGGAATAGTATATCCAGAGCTAGCAATGTCAGTAAATGTGGATTCGCCACATAACAATGAAGAGCAAGTAACCAGTAAAAGCATCCCCGATGCTGATATTTATCCGGTAGATCAGAACAAAAGCTCACTATCAAGTCGGGCAATAGTTAGGTGCCAAAATATTACTGATGGTGACTTTAAAAAACTATTAATAGACGGAACTTATACAAATGACGTTCACTATGTAGTTACAGGAAATGTTGTTTTTAATAAAGATAATAATCTGAAATATTTTCCTGATAATGTTACTGTAGAAGGGGATGTTGATATTTATTCCTGTCGTAACCTAACTCACATGGGAGACCATATCACTGTAAAAGGCACGATTATTATTTCCTTCTGCGAAAATATTACTCACATAGGAAACGGCTGTAATTTTTGTGGTGCCGTTGATATTGTCAGCTGTTATAAAATTACTTGTTTTGGAAATAATATCACTATAAAGGGTCTAGCTTCTATTTATCTGTGTCCATTACTAATCATCAGAATCGAAGAGATTAGGAATATGCAAAATTTATGCATAAACCACACCGATATCCATATAAAGGAAGACATAGAGGAAGACGATGAAACGATCTCTATAAACGAAAACGAAAACGGTGACGATGAAGCGATCAATGATAAACAGCGTATTATTAGTATCCCTTGTATTGATAAGAAATACCTCAAGGATATTTCGATAAGCAGTTCACTTGAAATTAATGGATTTAATATTTTGACTGGCCTTGGGGAAAGAATTTTTGTGGGAGGCCATCTTATTTTAACAGGATGCTCTCAAGTGACAAGTCTACCTGATTGGATTATGCAGTTAAGAAGAAAAATATCAAGTGGTGGTCAACGTACTATCGATCTGGTAGATGCAAATCTATCTATCGAACTCATTAAGAAACTTCTCTTGGATTTTATTAATGTATCTTCTAATAATGTTCAGATATTATTGCAAGATGAGCCTGAATTTACGACACTTGATCGAGCCATGAAGTTTTGGGTGGATATTTCTACTGATCATGTCGAAATGCCAGATCTTACTGCCCTTAATTCAGATCAGCATCAATCTCTGCGCTTATTTTTGGGAAACATGGTAGCTGTGGCTGATTATGACAATGAAGAAACACGTTCATTTTTAGCTAATCGTATTATCAATATGTTACTGGTATTTAAGGAGATGGATGAGCATTCTCTGATAAATTATATAACTATTATAGAGCAAAGTTTGGCCACATGTGAGGATGGAGTGAGTTTCATATTAGATGAAATTGAATTGTATCCTATGTTGTTGGCGGCAGAAACCAAGGCTTATGAAACAAATGATCCTACAAGCTTAAGAGAGTTTGGTAATAAAATGATGATTATATATGAAATTAATAAGCTTAACAGTATTGCTATAGATGAAATAAAAAAGGACCATATAGCAAGTCATCCGATGGTATCGATTGATAATGCCGGAGGGGTTGAAGGGATTGATGAGGTTGTGCTTCATATGCACTTTCGTACTAAGCTGTACGATATGTTTGGTATATCTGATTTCACGAAGAGTACATTTTTTAGCTCTAATATTAATCTCTATGATGATTTTATTGAACGTGCATTCGATGTAATTAAGAAAACATGCGCTAATAGTGCTACAAAGGAAGTTTTTATGAGTACGTGGGAGCCGTTAAAAAAATACAAACGTTACGAAAATACGCCTGAATTTAATTCACTCTCACCCCTAGAAGTTGACCAGATAGACAAGTGCCCAATTTATTTCGACGCGTCAGAAAAAATGGTTATTATAGGTGGTACACATATTAGTTTTGATGCTCTTAAGAAGTCTTATCGGGAGTATGGTAAAAACCCCTTCACCAATATTTCTTTTGAGTGGTCAGATGTTAGGCGCCTGATACAGCGACAAGTAGAAGTCTCAGATGGACCTTCTCCTTCAAAAAAAGATAAACAGAATTAACCATATTCATGATTATTAGAATGTTCTCTGTCGAATTGCTACTGATAAAGTTGCCTTAGTGGTGATCCCTCATTGTTACGCTGAATAATCTATTGGGGGGGCTTATCCTTTATTTTTAAGCATATTTTTTCTAAAGAATCAATGTATTTTACCTATATACGGGACAAAACTTGAAGCAGATCTTGGAAGTCCCTAGATTGCCAGCATAGAAAAAAATGGGTCATAGAAAAAAAGAGTCAAGTCACTTGTACAATAAAACTCATATTCAATTCGCTGGGATCTTGGCATAATTAAAGCGTAGGTAGGACAGTTTTATTGTAAAAGTGACTTGACCCATTTTCCCTTATACTTAAAAATCTGATAACAAATGGAAAGGCTACTTCTTTTTCAAGAATATTATCTAAATTCTGTTCTTGATATTCCTTATAAGCCTTTGCTCCATTTTTACTAAACACTTCATCTGATTCACTTAAATCAAATAATAAACTTGATGAAACAGTTATGACTAATTTTCTATCTATTGAATAAGCCATTTATACTCCGATTAAAATCTAACGCCAACAGCATGGGCGAGCGAAGCGAATCCAGTCCGAAGGGCGAACATGCCAGTTCTTGTTATGTTTACTTGCGATGACTAAGTTCTGCTGTGGAGCGAGCCTTACTATTGTGCTTACTTACTGAGAAAAAGCTGATAATCATTGCCAGTAGCCAGCATATAATTGGAGCAATGCTTGATGCTGCTGATGTTGATGTGAAAGTTCTCTGTAGGAAGGTCACCATCCATAGCGATTTTATTAATTTAATGAACGCTATTAGATGCTAACTACTAGCGAATGGCAAGGGCTTGACCGTGAGGTCTGGTTGAGAGGAAGCCGCTAGCAAAACTGCGAGTGATGAACAAAAACATCATATGAGGCGTAGGCTGGAGGCGAGTTGGAACAAGACGACGAAGCCATGTGATCTAACGGCCACCGTAAATGATGCAGCAGTTCAGTGAAAGTTTATGTTTTCTTTTTATTGATGAACAGGGGGAGATCTGCTTAGCAAGCGATCGGTAATTAACCAGTAAGGCTCTGGTATAGAGATGCCGGAAAAGTTCTATCGCCTGTAAATCTACAGGCTGCATGGAAACGAGTTCGAGCCAACAAGGGAGCTGCTGGTATAGATGGTATGACCATCGAGCAGTTTCCTGACTGGGTTAAAGCGGGCAATTGGAAAGCGGTTGTTATTGAAATGGAAACAGGTCACTACCAACCATCGCCGGTCAGGCGCGTTGAAATCGATAAGCCGGATGGTGATAAACGCCAACTGGGAATTCCAACGATGACTGACAGAGTTATCCAGCAAGCCATAGCGCAGGTACTAACGCCCATTTTTTCTCATTCCCACGCTGCTGCGTGGGAATGCATACGGAACTAAATAATGGGAAGAAATACTACAAAATCAAGGATAAATATGCGTTCCCACGCAGGAGCGTGGGAACGAGATAGTTTTGGGGATGAGAGGTTTATTGATAAACTTGAGAAGCAGATTAAGCGCCCAATTAGATTTTTTTCAAGGGGTGGAGACAGGAAATCAGAACGATTTAAAAATCAATTACTCTGACCCCTTGATTTTGATACAGATGAAGGCTATGGCTGGTCTGTATTCGGTCAAAGAGCCTGGGTGAGCTCAAGTTCAGTAGGGCGAAAGAAAGTCTCTTTTTTTGGTATCTACCTCTATAAC
>JAGLCE010000123.1 GCA_023146365.1 Endozoicomonadaceae bacterium | reverse complement strand
CTGACACAGAACTTTGAACACCCTCCATTTTTTCGGCGGATTAGGAGCCGATTGATGAAGACGTGAATTTTCTTTCTGTGCCTTTTAGCGTCAGAGTAGAGCCAAAGGTTAATCAACAGGATTAGTCTTTTGCATCATCTATGACTGACTAGAAAAAGCCGAAAGCTAACGTTCTGATGTGCCACTAAAATTGCCATGCCCTCCCATACTAGAAAAAGAATCAATAAACGTTAATGGGTAGTAACAGTTTGCTAAAACCTGCTTCGACAGGTTTTTATATCTGCAGATCGAGTTTGTCAGTCATTTACCGACCGTGCCAGATTAGTTATAGTTACTCGTCTCCACATCTGCTGTTAAAAACTCACAATTGTGGGTAAACTAGATCGTTTTGTATCTCCTGCAAATTAAGGTCGACGTTCAAATTTCATGGAAAATCTCGAAGTTCTGACCAACGCTGCACTGGAGGCCGTCTCCGTCGCCAGTAATGCCGCCAGTTTGGATCAGGTACGTGTACAGTATCTGGGTAAGAAAGGTGAAATAAGCCTGCTTATGCAGAGTCTGCGGGATGTGCCACCTGCAGAAAAACCAGCCGTCGGCGCTCGTATCAATGCGGCCAAACAGCAGGTGCAAACCGCGATCAATGCCCGCCGCGAGGTGCTAGAGGCCGCAGTGCTGGAAGACCGCCTTGCCAGTGAAACTATTGATGTCACTTTGCCGGGTCGTGGCCAAGCTATCGGCGGCATTCATCCAGTGACTCGAACCATGGAGCGAATTACCGACTATTTTCGCACCATTGGCTTCGAACAGGCGGATGGCCCTGAAATTGAAGATGACTACCACAACTTCGAAGCACTTAATATTCCGTCCCATCATCCGGCCCGTGCGATGCATGATACGTTCTACTTTAATCCAAGTACTGTGTTGCGGACCCATACCTCACCGGTTCAGGTACGGGTGATGGAGAGTGGCCAGCCGCCGTTTTCGATCATCTGCCCAGGCAAAGTGTACCGTTGCGATTCTGACCAGACTCACAGCCCCATGTTTCATCAGGTCGAAGGCCTGTATGTGGGTGAAAAGATTAGTTTGGCTGGCCTCAAAAGTGTGCTGATCAATTTCCTACGCGTTTTTTTTGAACAGGACGATCTGCAGGTTCGTTTTCGTCCATCCTATTTTCCGTTCACAGAGCCTTCTGCTGAGGTGGATATCGAGTGGGGCCGCAATGAAGACGGCTCCATCAAGTGGCTGGAAGTGCTGGGTTGCGGCATGGTACACCCGAAGGTATTTGAATATGCCGGTATTGACTCAGAGAAATACACCGGTTACGCCTTTGGTTTGGGGGTCGAACGGTTTGCCATGCTACGCTACGGCGTGAAAGATTTGCGTCTGTTCTTTGATAATGACATGCGCTTCCTAGAGCAGTTCCACTGATCGTCATCTCTCTGCGAGGGTGATGTGTTAGCGACTAGACAGCATTTGAGTTTGTCCTGATGGAGTGAAAAAATCGTCAGGCAATGAGGACGGACAAACAATGAAATTCAGTGAGCAGTGGTTGCGTCATTGGGTGAACCCTGAGGCAGGTACCGACGAACTGGCGGCCAAAATCACTATGGCTGGCCTGGAAGTTGATAGTATTGAAGCGGTTGCCGGTGAGTTTACTGGTATTGTGGTGGGCGAGATCGTCGCTTGCGAACAGCATCCGGATGCTGACAAACTGTGCGTGACTCGTGTTTCTACCGGCAGCGAAGTGTTTCAGGTAGTCTGTGGCGCACCTAATGCGCGGATTGGCATGAAGGCGCCGTTTGCGACGATCGGCGCTGTACTGCCTGGTAACTTTAACATCAAGAAGGCCAAGCTGCGAGGCATTGAATCCTTCGGCATGCTCTGTGCTGGAGAAGAGCTGGGAGTCGACATTCCATCCGATGGACTGATGGAGTTGCCAGCTGATGCGCCGGTAGGTCAGGATATCCGTGAATACCTTCAGTTAAATGATTTCATTATCGATGTTGATCTGACTCCAAACCGTGGTGATTGCTTGAGCATTGCCGGCTTGGCACGAGAGGTCAGCGCCAACTATTTGGCCGATGTCACTGAGCCTGCGATGGAAGCGTGTACGCCGCAAATTGACGACACTTTTCCGGTAATTCTTGAGGCACCGACAGCTTGCCCCCGTTATGTTGGCCGTGTTATTTGCGGAGTGAACGTAGCGTCTCATACGCCATTATGGCTGAGTGAGCGCCTGCGCCGCGCCGGTATCCGTACCATTGACCCAGTCGTGGATGTCACCAATTATGTGATGATTGAACTGGGTCAGCCGATGCACGGTTTTGATCTGGATACGCTGTCCGGTTCCGTTTGTGTGCGTATGGCTGAAGCGGACGAACCGCTGACTCTGCTGAATGGTTTCGAAGTCAAGCTGACCGCTGACACACTTGTTATTGCCGATAAAAGCAAGGTGCTGGCCATTGCCGGCGTGATGGGCGGTGAGAACACGGGGGTGAGTATCTCTACCCAGAACATCTTCCTTGAAAGCGCCTTTTTCAATCCGATCACCATTGCAGGTAAAGCTCGTTCCTACGGTTTGCACACTGACTCCTCCCACCGTTTCGAGCGTGGCGTGGACTTTCAATTGCAGCGTAAGGCCGTTGAGCGTGCGACTCAACTAATATTGGACATCTGCGGAGGCAAGCCTGGTCCAATCTCCGAAGAGATCAGTGAAGTGGACTTGCCTTCCCTGAAGCAGATCAACCTGCGCTCGGAAAAAGTTGAATCTCTTCTGGGTGTGGCTATTGATAATGATCATATTGAAGCCTTGTTGGGCAATCTTGGGCTAACTCTGACATCCATGGGTGAAGGCGTTTGGCGTGTGGCTGTTCCTAGCTGGCGTTTTGATATCAGCATTGAGGAAGACTTGGTGGAAGAGTTGGGTCGTATCTATGGCTACAATAATCTACCGGAAACTACTCCGGTAGTTCGAATGCAGCTGAAACAGATTGATGAAGGACGCAAGGGAATTGAAGTTATGCGTCGTGTGCTGGTGGCCCGTGGTTATCAGGAAGTGATCAACTTCAGCTTTATTGATCCGGCGTTGCATAAGGCGTTTGAACCTGAAATAGAGCCGGTGGTGCTGTCCAATTATATTTCCAGTGAAATGTCTGTGATGCGTACCAGCCTACTGCCTGGTTTGATGAAGACGGTTCAGTATAACCAGAACCGTCAGCAGTCCAGAGTGCGACTGTTTGAGTCTGGCCAGACCTTTATCTCTAAAAGTGGAGAGCTGACACAGGCGTTGTGGTTGGCAGGCGTAGTCACGGGTTCACGTGAACCAGAAGGCTGGACCGGTAAAAACGAAGCGGTTGATTTTTACGATATAAAAAGTGACCTGGAAGCGCTGCTGGCGCTCGGTGGTGATGACTGCGTATGGTCGTTTCGCAGCGCACACCGTGCTTGCATGCATCCCGGTCAGTGTGCTGAAGTGCTGCGTGAAAGTGTCGTTGTCGGTATCATTGGGGCACTGCATCCGTCACTGGTAAAACAGATGGATCTGAATGACTCGGCTTACCTGTTTGAGGTGAATGTGACGGCCGTTGAGCAGGGTCGTGTCACAGCCTATCAATCACTGTCGAAATTCCCGGAAGTTCGTCGTGACATGGCGTTGATGCTTGACCAGTCCGTACCGGCCAGTAAAATTAAGCATGTCATCCGTCAACAGGCAGGCGAATGGCTAAAAAGTGTAACGGTGTTCGATGTTTATACTGGTCAGGGTGTACCAGAAGGTCAAAAAAGCCTGGCTCTGGGGTTGACCTTGCAACACCCTTGTCGCACATTTAAGGACGAAGACGTGAATGAGTTATTTGCCAGTATCGTCAGCGCACTGGAGACTGAGGTTAAGGCAGCACTGAGGACGTAAATAGATGAGGGCGCTGACTAAGGCGGAAATAGTTGAGTACCTACGCATGGAGCTCGGTCTTAATAAGCGTGAGGCCAAGGATTTGGTGGGACAGTTTTTTGAGGAGATCAGCAAGACTCTGCTTGCTAATGAACAGGTTAAACTGTCAGGCTTTGGCAACTTTGAGCTGCGCGACAAAGGTGAGCGTCCCGGTCGCAACCCAAAAACGGGTGAAGAAATTTCCGTCACGCCACGTCGGGTGGTGACGTTTAAGCCTAGTCAAAAGCTCAGAGTGAGAGTAGAGGCCTATGCAGGAATCAATACCAGTCACTGAGAAAGAGGAAGAAGTTCTTTCTACCATCCCCAGTAAACGCTACTTTACGATCAGTGAGGTCAGCGTTCTTTGTGATGTAAAGACTCATGTGTTGCGCTACTGGGAGCAAGAGTTTGCCCAGCTTAAGCCAGTTAAGCGTCGTGGTAACCGTCGTTATTATACGCGTCAAAATGTGTTAATCATTCGTCAGATTCGCAGCCTTCTCTATGGGCATGGTTACACTATTACCGGCGCCCGTGCTCGGTTATCCGGTGAAGAGGAGAGCCGAGATGCTAGCCAGTTTCTACAGCTAGTCAAGCAGATGAAGGCCGAGCTGGATGAGGTGCTGAATGTTTTGAAACATCGCTGAGACTTCTTCGTTTATCCTCACACTCAATTATGTACTCATTGCGCATGGTTGCCTGTTTGTTCCCGAAATACTTTTTATTACCGTGTGCCGTTGTTTTCTCTATACAGATTGATGACCGGAGCATGGGGTCACTCAATAATACAACAGAGACTATATAAGAGGCCGATGGCAAGTAAGAGCCACAAAAAATGGATATCAACAAGAATCTTATTTAATAATCTAGGCTTTAACTTTGTAATTAAAAAGTTTTGCAATTAAAAAGTATTAATGTGTTTCGATAGGAAAATTTACCAAGATTCGTTTAAACTTTTCTTGGAAAAATAAAATGATCACTAAAATAATTGGGAACCTTTTTCGGAAACAAAAGTCCAAACTATATAGTGATGGTGTAACTGTAGTGCCTAACACATCTATGCAGAATAGGTAGAGAACGCATGATGACATGAGTAAGTATTTTCTGATTTAACATAGATTAGTTTTCACAATGTTCAAATGAATAATTTTATTAATGAACGGCAGACTCAACAGAGTTATATCGTACTATGTCCGTTATTTTAAGTACGTAAACATACAGAAGGTGAGAATCCCTTATGACGATTGAATATATAGAAAACAAACACTGCTTTAAATTAAGCTTTGGCGATGCATACGCGTATGTAAAGGAGCATGGCGGGAGTACGATGGAAGCTTTCATAGCTTGGATATTCAGAAGGACTGTAACAGAAGTTGCAGTCCAAGCTTATATGGCACGTACATTTGGGACCACGCTTGGTAAACAGTTCGGTGCTGTCTTATCGGCGAGAACAACAAAATTAACTACTGAAATCCCTTTAAATGATGAGATTAAGTTAAACTTACTCGAAACAGATAAAAATAAGTTACAACATCAGCATAGCTCCCTTTCCAAAATAACAAAAGATATCAAGGCTCGTAACGGTGAAATTGAATCCAGAATATCAAAATTAAAAAATGAACTGAACTCAAACGAAGTAGAATTTTGTAGATTAGAGGCAGCCATTAAAAACGCTAAAGTGAGTAATTGTGAACTCTACACTGAGTTAGGTGATATCCTTAAAGAAAAGCAGAAGTTTCTTACTCAGTTGTCAACATGTATTGGTGATGAATTCCGTCAAAATAATCCGGGTAATCGTGATCTATCTGACGAAAATCGCTCAGATAAATTATGCGATAAACTTACTGAAGTTTATGATAATCAATGGACCGATGTAATGCTGGACATGGAGGAACGTCAACAGAGTCTAGCCGAGACATCAGGGGTTGAGATAAATGAAACTGAAAATAGCAAAAAAAATGCAATACGTCTCGCAGAGATGCTAAACGAAATACAAAGCGAAGTAAAAAATTATATCGCAAATAGAAAAAAGGAAATGAAAAATAACAAAATTAGTATATTACAAGCAATATTGGATGATAAAGACCCTAATAAATACATTGTTCATAATGATTTGGATTTATGGGAAAACGAAACACAGCATATAAAGAAGAGTTTGAGTGAAAATACTTCTAAGCTTAAAGAAATTGTAGACTCACTCACAGATACTTTGATAAATGCCAAACATAGTGACATTGATTCTAATTATTTAAAAACTTATTTACGTTTGCTTGTCAGAATAATTATGTTTATGGAATTGAACGACCCCCCATTAATATTTTGTTGGGCAACGCCAGGTGACACATTTGATAAAAGTGATTTTAATAAATATATGGCGAATGGATCGACTATTGATTACCCTGTATGGCCCGCAGTTTACGTAGATAATGTAAGGATTATGAAAGGAGTTGCTCAACCGAATAATGAGACCTCTGAGTCATAAAAGACGTTAAGTGAAAACAATAGAATATTCAAATAAATGAAAGTAAAATTCTGTAGGTGTTCGCTTTATTTACAATAAAAAGTTCAATAATTGATATAATATCGACCCTGTATATAATTCTGTGTAACTGACGTAGTTAAACCTGAATCCGTGACTTCAAAGCAAAAATAATGACCTTAACCCCAGACAG
>JAGLCE010000122.1 GCA_023146365.1 Endozoicomonadaceae bacterium | reverse complement strand
TGGCAAAATAATTTCAACATGGACTTTCCGCTTACAACCTCTATAGCCTCGATCAACAACGGCTGTTAATGCCGGCATTTTTCTATTTTCATCTGCCGATGCCAGTACCGCCTTTAGCGTTTTGGCATCATGCTCATGAACATCTTGACTCTCGACATCCACGATAACCTTGCTCTCGCGTGTCAACGACCTGCTTAAAAAAGGGTATGAATTCTTTTTGCGAGTGTGCTGAGAACCAATGCGCAGGTCGCAGCCAAGACAGCAGAATTCCTGTCCCAGATAGGCTCCAATCGGTACACTGCTATCATGATCTGTGTAGGTATAGGCGACATCTTCCATCATTGCGAATATTTTATATCGCATCAAAATTGCTTTTATCGGTCGCCAAAAGAGCACTGACTGTTCGAATTAATTCAATATTGGGAATGCCGTGCCTTTTGCTAACAGCGCACAAGGTTTTCTTAAGTGTTGTTTTTTGATTTATGGCATAGCCGATGAAATATCTGGGGGTAAGGCTATTATTTTTGCCTTGAAGTCACAATTCAGAATAATGGCTTTAATACCAGATTAAAGCGTCGTTCTTCTATCATGTTTATCATCTCTTTTTTTATTTCAGTAACCTCCTTATCTTTCATTACCGATGGCAGAATAACAGAATGTTCTAAGAGCACCTTTAAAAATACTTTATTTTCATATTCAAATACTAAGTCCCATACGTCTTTTGGTCTGGTTTTATCATCGCCGATGCAAGTCTCATTTGGAGAAACTAGACATTTTAATAAAATATGCTTAACGAGTTTGCTTAAGTTTTCTGTATCATATTCTTCTTTATATAAGGTATTACATTGAGCCAAACAGTGAAGTAAATTATAGCTTGTTCTATATGTTTTTATATTAGTAAAAGGATACTTTTTTAACATCCACAGCGCTGATTTATATTGCTTATTTTTACACAAATGATGGATAGGTAAAAAACCTCCATGGATAATATCATAATCAAACATCAAACATAATAAATGGTAGTTCTTGCCTGTGCGCTCTTTCGTAACATCATTACAGTGTAATTCTAGTTGTAGATGGTCGTCGTCACGGGATCTTAAGCAGTATTTATACAACGTCCTTTCAGGATTAACGTCATCTTTTTTATACACTTTATATAGTTCTTCGTATGGTAATTCTGGTGTGTCTTTACTCACATATGGTCTTCCATAACGTTTATTTAGTTTATCCAGAATGGAAAGTATAGCATCTTTGTTAGAGTGGATTGTCGCCACACCTTTAATAATTTCTATTAATTTAATGAGATCATATCTGCACGTTATTGCATGATTTATTATCAATTTAAAGCATCCGATATCCAAGTTTGGATTTTGATACAGCTGTTCTGTAATATTAAAATCAACCATAGTTTTTATATTTGGATGTTTTATTAATAATTCAACAATTTTCGTTCTATTTGTTTCGAATTCACAAAGACTTTTTTCTTCTATTACTAAAAAGTGATACATGGAGCGGGCATATTCATAATCAGATTTAAATGCTTGAATGAATAATTCGTCTATTTTCGAAATTTTATACGAATATAAAAACCCCGGCTTTTCCCCATTCTCTCCCCCTTGTTCAATAAGAAATTTTATTGCATTGTGATTCAGAAATATAAATGCTTTGGTTAATTGATCTTTTAGGTCTAAGCTGTTCATAGCATTGTTTTGATCTTGTATTTCTTTCATTAGAGAAACATAGTGTTCTCCAAAGTCATCTTGCTGATAATATCTAACGAATACTTCTAGAATGTCAGTGTTTTTTTCATCACATCGTTTAATGTTTGGATGGAACTGTAATAATAATTTCAGACAATCTCTATTATTATACAATATGGCTAAATATAATGGGGTTACGAAACTATTTTTAACACCACCAAACGTAATTTCCTTATTGAGTAAACCGCTTTTAATAAAAATAAATTGAAATAGACTTTTGCTGTGTTTTTCTTTGCTTTTCATAAAGTCAATAACATAGGCATCCTTTAATGGCTTTTTTAATGAAGATAATGATAATAATTCATTAGGTAGCTTAGTGGGATTCTTTATTGAAAATGAGATTAATTTATCTAACTCTGCATGGTTATTGCTTTCTATGCTACGACGAAACAGGCTTTCTATAGCTTTTTCATAATCTTTTATTTTTACAACATCTATTTGCATCAATTTTTTTAAAAGTTCATCTACTTCGCAGTTTTTCGAAGGTATCTTTTCTGTTGATTGAGTTTTTATATTGCTTGTTCCTACGTGTAATTCTTTCGGTTTTGATACGGTATTATCTAAGTCTAAGTGTGATAAATTGGAGGGGATAGTTGACTGGATAAGATCTGGTCGAATAACGATTATTGCCCTGGCAAATAAGCACGTTTTCTCATACATTACAAAATATAAACATTTTTCGTGTGTAATACGTAAATCACATTTGCCACAGGAAAAAATCAATTCGCAAACTTTATATAATTTAGAGAACACACCTCTATATTCCTTAGTATTTTTAATATATGACAATTTTTGTATAAAAGTTAAGTCCGAGCTTTCAATGAAATTCATAACATAATACCTTTAAAGTAACAATAATAACTATGAAATAAAAGTAGAATTTGCCTTACTTTCAAGTGTACAAGTGTATCTAAACACCTTATGAATTATATAGACAATTTTCATAGAAATAAGTTTGATAAAATATGAAATAAAATAATAGAGAGGACACTATTATCAAATATAAAACCTACTGGGCTACTTATGCCAGTCTACTTATCGCCTCACCTGAACTTTATCACTTAAACGGAGGGTGGTTGGTAATCTAGTGAATAACGCCTATGCGTTGGCTTAGTGCATCCATTTATCAATCTCCTGTTTTACTATTAACTACCATTAACTACCACTAACTGCCACTAACTGCCATTAAGAGTTACGATTCACACAAAATCGTAGTATGAGAGAATATCCATGCCCGTGTAGTTGTGTAAAAATGAACAATGTCCATTTTCATGGAAATGGGAAGTGTTCAATGAGAGTGGCTAAAGTCGCTCATAAATGCTGATATCTCATTTTTTACACAAACATAAGGAGCTTTTTGAAACAATTATTATTTTATTTAAGTAGAGGAAAGTATTTTTTTACGCACTAAAGCGGTGTTTTTCAAGGTGGTTGCCACTAATTTCTGGTTTTTAGCTCGCTGCTTTCATTTCAGTGTTTTCTGGTTTGGGCTAACCACACCAGCGGGCTCGCAATTTCTGACAGAGCCTGACCATCGGCTCGGTGTTGTCGCCTTGGTTTTTTCCAGAACTATTTTTCGCCTTGCTAGTAGCGCTCGGTCTTGTTTCGCATGCCGCTGCGACGGCGTGACAACGTTAATTTTGCTGTGTTTGTGGTCATTGTTGTACCAACTCACAAAGCCTTACACCCGATCTCGCGCCTTATCTAAACTGTCGAAGCCTGTAGATGGCCAATCCGCTCGGTATTTCAGCGTTCGGAACAATGCCTCTGAGTAGGGGTTGTCATTGCTCACCCGCGGCCTGCTGTACGAGGAGATTATCCTCAGCTCTTCTTCTTAGAAGTTTGTCAGTCCGACAAACTGCTAGGACTAGATATGCTTCGTAGAGTGTTGAAAAATAGATGTTCAAAAAATGATCAGATCAGATAGACTTTCAAACTCTGCTTCAAGTTTTGTCTCGTACATAGGCTTGGAACTTTACTCATTTTTAAATGTATAAATTTATATAGTATGACTGATAACATAATATATAGAAATCATCATGATATGATGGACAAAACAAATGTAATGTCTAGTGATATCGAGTTAACTTCGTTGAATCCAGGCATTGAAAATAATCATGATTTAGCACACATTGATGATAGGTATGTGATAAAGGTAGAGGCTCAATTAGAAAATCTGGAGGATATTAAGGTTCGTGATGCTTCGATAAAGGCTAGGATAACAACTAAAGAAAAAGTAATTGATACAATCAAGACTGTTATTAGGTTTGCGAGTTTTTTCATTGTTGTGGCATCGCTTGTATCTCCATTTTTGCTGTTTGTAATAATTGCAATATCAATGATTGGAGCTTCTGCTTTTACAATAGTACTAATGACTGTAACCTGCATAAGCGTTCCAGCGTCGATTATGACAGCGAATGATTATTTCAGTTTTTTTAGAAATAAAGGTACATCAGAAAACGATATCTATTTAAAGGAACTCGAAGAGATTTACCACTATTTCTTTTTCCGTGCGCCCGATAATAAAACATATTTTTATTTTTTTTGGATGTTAATGAATTTGAAAAAATTAGAAGATGTTAATACAGATCCAAACATATCAAAGCACATAAAAAAATATATGTTAAAATGCAAAAAGCCCTTGATCCAAAGCATGCTTCCCGAATGACTCAGATCCGGCGCACATCGGTTGACCGCCCAAACAGTCGAGGCCGAGTTGTGCAGACATTGCTCGATCAGTATGCTGATGTGTGACTATCTGATGGTCGGCAGGCCGTGCTTCGCCGAGCGAATTGTGCAGACGGGCATCGGGAATGTTACCGGATTCACATTCACAAAAAAGGAACGTATTGATAGTAGAACAGCAGGCTTTACAATACACAATAAAGCCATACTAAAAAATTCAAAATAGCCTACTCTCACTAAAGTACGGACACAAATAAGGTAAATTTAATATTATTGGTTTACCGTTAGGCGTTTTAAACATAGATGGTTCTTTCAGCTTATATTCAAATATTTTATCATGCCTTCTCTTTTGATTAACATAAGAGAGAAGACTTGTCAATTCTGTACACTGAACATCTTCTCCCATTGAATTGGGATGAAGATGCACATCAAGATGTCTTTTCCCTATAATAATAACAGTTAAGTCCTTTATATCTTCAAGTCCTCTACACATTGCATTTGCAAAGATAGTTAAGTCTCCCCCTGGCATGTTAGTAATGATAATAGGACTCACCTCAACATTTTTATTTTTTATTCTAATCACTAGCTCATTAAACTGTTTAATAGCATCTGCATCAAAATAAAAAAAGACATCTTGCATCAATTTTTCACATACAAAATTAGATATACAAGCGTCAATAGGAATAGTGCTAATACCATTTTCATTCAAAACTTTTGCAAAATAACCATTACCCGCATGAACCTCAAGAAGCAATGGATTATTCCCAATCAATTTAATGTGATCAAATAGCTTTCTCAAAAAACAAAGATCAAAAGAATGTGTGAGTTTTCCTCCTGAGAATCCATGGAATAATGTCTTCGCGGTATCCTCAAGACCTTTTGAAAGTTTCAAATTATTTAAACAAAAGTTGAACGCATCTATCGATGGGTATTTTTTAGGATAACGATTATTTTTAAGCGCTATAAGATAGCGTAACACGCTCTGAATATAGAGATTTTCTTCAGGCAATTTCTTGTACAGTGCTTCAAGATGACCCTTTATTTTTTCTATGTTTTCGTTAGTAAAATAAGAACGAAACTGAATGGTACCCACATCCACCACAAAAAATGCTTTAGACTTTTGTTTTGCGACTTCTCTCAAATGAAGCTCAATGAATGAGGTATAGCGTTGCTTGCTTTTAAAAAGCTTTATGTTTAGTATCGATTCAACAAGCTTCACACGGCTATGTGAAGATATAGTTCTAAGATCAGACATTAGGTGATCGTTAATTTTATTCGCCTTAAATGAGCCAAATTCTACCTTTTCAGTGCAACCCTCTTGATTTTCAGATTCCATAAACACAGATACACAAAAATTTCCAGAAATGTCGACTTTTATCTCATTTTTAAATGGAGGAATTTCAACTGTTGTGGCATCATCTACAGCAATTTTATTATCAGAATCTACTTCAAACTCATCCACTTTCATATTCTCAAGCTCAAGAGAGTATAATCGATTCAGACGTTCATTACCTTTAGCTATTCTAACTTCCCTTTCTTTCATAAAAGAATAGCAACAAGAACTTTCGATAATATAATTAATTAAATGACAGAGCCCATTCCAGATAAACTCAACAAAGAATTTATAAAACCAACCATGTTTGATATCTACTTCAACGGACTTATTTAATCCTGTATTAGGAGAAATAGCATCACTAACCTTTATCTCTAATTGACCCATAATAGATATTCCCATATAAATATAACATTATTTAAACGCATTTCACTCAGTTTTTATATTGGCCATATCCTTGCTAAAATTTTTCTACTTCTTTCAAATAATTTTTTAGCTCTGAATAACATAATCACATAGTAAGTGTCTACATTATATGATTTCTCTATATACTTTAAGTAAGCCAAAGTAAGCCAAAATAAGCCAAAATAAGCCAAAAGTAGTACACAGACAGCTTATCCATCCATAAACTTATCGAGTTAGACAAGAACAAACGACACAAGTTCAATGCCGTATTGGTTTTTAGATGAGCAACCCTTTGTTCACTATAAATTACTTATGCTGTGTATTGATGGCTTGACCATTTGACTCAATCGGCAAACACCTATCCAGAACAAGATAATAAAAGCTTTCACCGAAGGCCATGGCGTTCGCTGTTCTGAAGAGTGGAAAAAGCCTTCATAAATCCGTTTTGTCGGTAATGTTTGTGCACTTTTGAATAAATTATGAACAGTTCTCAGTAAAAAGTTTAATCCTGAGCCTCACTCAGTGTTCTTAAACGATGGGAATGGGAAAGTAATCCAGAAATCACGGATTCAGAAATGTGTTTATTTTAGCTATCTATTTTTGTGTTGAGTTTTGTGTTATCTCATTTGTTTTAACAATAAACATTCGTGATTCATCATCGCAACCTTCATTAATGCTCGCTCCTTACCAATAGTCATCATCAAACGTCGAGTTTGTTGTGCCATTGTTGAGATGCCGATTGCACAGCAGGGTCGATGACTTTTTTGGCAGAGTCTCAGTAGAAAACAGCTTGTGCTTTTTGATCGCGTTACGAATGCTGCATTGATAATCCCAAATACTCATAGGCTCTGCGGGTCAGCACACGTCCCCTTGGGGTGCGCATGATATAACCCTGCTGAATCAGATAAGGCTCCAAGACATCCTCTATCGTACCCCGCTCCTCACTGATGGCCGCTGCGAGACTGTCCACCCCCACTGGCCCACCGTCAAACTTCTCCACCACAGCCTGAAGCAGACGACGATCCATATGATCAAAACCGGCGCTATCAACGTCTAGCATCACTAAGGCAGCATCTGCCGTTGCCTGATCCACATAGCCACTGCCACACACTTCCGCATAATCGCGCACACGGCGCAGCAGCCGATTGGCAATCCGAGGCGTTCCCCGCGAGCGAGCAGCCACTTCCCGAGCACCCGATTCATCCATGGTCACACCAAGAATAACAGCTGAACGGCTAACGATGGTGGTCAACTCTTCCACACTATAAAACTCAAGACGCTGCACAATACCGAAACGATCCCTAAGCGGCGATGTCAGCAAACCCGCCCGCGTCGTTGCCCCTACCAAGGTAAAGGGTGGCAGATCAAGTTTTATCGAACGGGCGGCAGGACCTTCACCAATCATAATATCCAGCTGATAGTCTTCCATGGCCGGATACAGCATCTCTTCCACCACAGGGCTTAAACGATGTATCTCATCCACAAACAGGATATCGTTGGGTTCAAGATTGGTGAGCATCGCCGCTAGATCACCGGCCTTTTCCAGTATCGGACCGGATGTCGTACGCAAACTGACCCCCATTTCATGAGCCAAAATATTAGCCAGTGTCGTCTTACCCAGACCAGGCGGTCCAAAAATCAAGGTATGATCCAGCGCCTCCCGACGTTGCCTGGCTGCGCAGATGAAGATCTCCATCTGCTCACAAACCGCAGACTGTCCCGTATAATCAGCCAGTTTGATAGGCCGTATAGCACGATCCAGACGCTCTTCCTGAGGCGTATCATCGGACGATATCAATCGGTCACTTTCGATCATCAAGCACCTACTGACCCACTCGCTCTGACATAAGCACGAGATGGTCTGTTATTCATGGTTTCCTATCAATCCAGATCACCCATAAAGAGGGTGGCGCATGATCAACAACGGGTTATGCCATCGCCTTCAGCGCACGACGAATCAGCTCTTCACTGGCCAATCCTTCTTTTTTTATGGCGCCAATCGCCTGGTTGGCATCCTGCTGACGATACCCCAGCGACACCAGTGCGCTGATCGCATCTTGAACCACCATGCGATCAGATGGTCTATTCGCCATCACCAACGCCGAACCTGACACGCTGGTACCACTCACAATATCAGGCATCCAGTCATCCAGCCGGTCGCGCATCTCAACGATTAGGCGCTCAGCGGTTTTTTTGCCAATGCCCGGTAGGCGCATCAGTGTTGCGCTGTCATCATCATGTACACAGCGGACAAACTTTTCCGATTCCATGCCGGATAGAATGGCCAACCCTAACTTTGGCCCAACCCCATTGACCCGAATCAGCGTACAAAACAACTGACGCTCCTTACGATCAACAAATCCATACAGCAACTGCGCATCTTCACGAACGACAAAATGTGTATAGAGAGTGACTTCCTCCCCCTCTTCAGGCAGGCGATAAAACGTCGTCATCGGTGCCTCGACCTCATAGCCGACACCGTTGACCTCCAATAACAGTTGGGGAGGACGTTTTTCTACCACCACCCCCCTTAAACGACCGATCATCTCCACCCTCGCCTGATAGCGCTTTACTTCATAAATGACGGTTTAACGTAACCGCCCACTCCCCATACGGACAGTGCCTTTGCTGGTCGCCATACGGATAAGGCTTTGTTGTGTGTGAGCATGACACAGTGCGACGGCAAGCGCGTCAGCGGCATCCGCTTGCGGCACCTTGTTCAGCTTCAGGAGCGTCATCACCATGTGTTGCACCTGTGTTTTATCAGCAGAGCCTTTACCCACAACGGATTGCTTCACCTGCCGCGCAGAATACTCCGACACCGGTAAGCCTTGATTAACCGCTGCGACAATGGCCGCACCACGCGCCTGCCCCAACTTCAATGCCGAGTCTGCATTACGAGACATAAACACCTGCTCGATTCCAACCGTTTGCGGCTGATGCATCTCGATCACCTGGTAAATACCTTCATAAATCTGTTGTAGTCTTTCGGGCAGCTCGCTCGGCAGGGTTCGAATACACCCGGAATCAATATATTCAATCCGCGAACCGACCTGGTTGATCATCCCGAAACCCGTAATACGCGAACCCGGATCAATACCTAAAATAATTGCCATATATTTGCTTGAACATCCTGTTGCACAAGGTAGACGCCAGCCTGCCCAACGTCTGCTTCAACCAGTCACTGAGCGTATCAGTCGAGGGATGCCATGACCTCATCCGAAATATCCGCATTACTGTAGACATTTTGAACATCATCCAGATCTTCCAAGCGATCGATTAGCCTCATAATCTTTTCTGCCCCTGAAGCATCCAGCAACGCTTGTGTAGACGGTACCATCGCCACCTCGCCATCCGCTGGTATCATACCCGCCGTTTCTAATGCCTCTTTCACCTGCACGAACTCGGTCCACTCGGTGGTGACCTCCATAGAGCCGTCATCATTATTAACAACATCTTCCGCACCTGCTTCCAACGCGGCGTCCATCAAGGCATCTTCATCCACGCCAGGTTCGAAAAAGATCTGCCCTTTGCGCTCAAACAAGTAAGCCACAGAACCGTCCGTACCCAAGTTACCACCATGCTTGGAAAAGGCATGACGCACTTCAGATACGGTTCGGTTTCGGTTATCAGTCAGGCATTCCACTAACACCGCAACACCGCCGGGACCGTAACCTTCATAGGTGATCTCTTCCATGTTGTCGTTATCGTCATCACCGGCACCACGGGCGACCGCACGATCAATGGTATCCCGGGTCATGTTGGCACCCAGCGCCTTATCCACAGCGGCACGCAGACGTGGGTTATCTTCTGGATTTCCGCCTCCAGCCTTGGCAGCGACAGTTAGTTCTCGAATCAGCTTGGTGAAAATTTTACCACGCTTAGCATCTTGTGCAGCCTTACGGTGCTTGATATTGGCCCATTTGCTATGACCTGCCATAGGTCGAAACCTCACACTTAGTAAAATGTAAATGACCGTATAACGGCGATCGGAGACCTGCCTGATAACTTGCGCGACCGAACAACCACTCACCGATCAGTGATTGGTAGCGGATGCAGGATCCCGCCGAATACGGATATTCAAATCACGCAACTGCTGCTCTTCCACAGTCCCCGGCGCCTGAGTCATCTGACACGTGGCAGACTGAGTTTTCGGAAAAGCAATGACTTCACGGATGGACGCCGCACCCGTCATTAGCATGACCAGACGATCCAGTCCAAACGCCAGACCACCATGAGGTGGCGCACCGAACTTCAAGGCATCTAGCAGAAAGCCGAACTTTTCACGCTGCTCTTCTTCATCGATGCCCAGCACACGAAACACCGCCTGCTGCATGGCTTCATTATGAATACGAACAGAGCCTCCGCCCAACTCAACACCGTTCAGTACCATATCATAAGCGCGGGACAACGCTTCTTTCGGCGTTTTATTGAGCGTTTCGATGGAGCAGGTCGGTGCGGTGAACGGATGGTGCAGTGCGGTTAAGCCCCCCTTGCCATCCTCTTCAAACATCGGAAAGTCAACCACCCACAGAGGAGCCCATTCACTCGTGTACAGGTTCAAGTCTTCACCCAGTTTGCAACGCAATGCGCCCAGCGCTTCACTTACCACCGTCGCATTGTCGGCACCAAAGAAGACGATATCGCCATTCTGCGCATCGAGACGCTCCATGATCTTCATGACAACGTCATCACCTAGAAACTTGATGATAGGCGACTGCAGACCGTCCTTCACGCCCTTTTCTATTGCGTTGACCTTGATCCAGGCCAACCCTTTCGCACCATAAATACCAACATACCGAGTATAGTCATCAATCTGCTTACGGCTTAGGGTCGCACCACCGGACACTTTCAGCGCAGCAACACGCCCTTTCGGATCGCTAGCCGGTCCCTTGAACACCTTAAAATCGATGGTTTCCATGAGATCAGCGATATCGATGAGTTCCAATGGAATTCGCAGATCAGGCTTGTCGGAGCCGTAACGGCGCATCGCCTCGGCGTAGGTCATCCGTGGAAAAGCATCCAATTCAACGTTCATCAGGTTGCTGAACAGTGTTCGTACCATCGCTTCGGTGAGCCCCATGATCTGCTCTTCTTTCAGGAAAGAGGTTTCAATATCGATCTGAGTAAACTCTGGCTGACGATCAGCGCGTAAGTCTTCATCACGGAAGCATTTGACCACTTGGTAGTAACGATCAAAACCGGATACCATCAATAACTGCTTAAACATCTGAGGTGACTGCGGCAGCGCAAAAAAAGCCCCTGGATGAGTACGGCTCGGCACCAGATAGTCGCGAGCACCTTCCGGTGTTGCGCGGGTCAGGATCGGGGTTTCAATATCCAGAAAACCGTTATCGTCCAAATAGTGTCGGATGGCACCGGTCACCTTCGAACGGAAGATTAGCTTCTGCTGCATGTCAGGACGACGCAGATCAACATAACGGTATTTCAAACGGATATCTTCACCGACATCAGTGTACTCATCCAGCTGGAACGGTGGCGTCAGTGCAGTATTCAGTATTTCCAGCTGCTTACCCAGCACTTCAATCTCGCCGGTTTTCATGTTCGCATTGACTGTGCCATCAGGGCGCGGACGCACTCGACCGGTCACAGTTAAGACGTATTCACTGCGAGCACTGTCTGCCAAGGCGAAAGCGTCGACCGTATCGGGGTCAAACACCACTTGGGTAATCCCTTCCCGATCACGCAGATCCAGAAAAATAACACCTCCATGATCCCGACGGCGATGGACCCATCCACACAGAGTGACTTCCTGCCCTTCATGGGAAGCGTTCAAATCGCCACAATAATGGCTGCGCATACTCTAACCTCAGTCTTCAAATCGTTATCAGTCTTGTCCGAATCGGACAAGGTGCAAGGCGCGGCTCCCCAGCAACCCGCAGGCAGAGCCGTTGGTCAATGGGCTGTCGCTGAATCTTTGAAAAGCCTCATAAGGTGATCGACGAAGGCACTCATAGATTAGCCTGTTACGACACAACTCAGAATGAAATCCGAAATTATAACGTAAGGCCGAGTAAAACAACCATGCGCAGAATCACTATTTATTCGACAGATGTCACAGACTGAGGTTCAACCCTATTCCCGCAGGACAACAGACACCTCCAACGAGATGCCACTTACACACCCGGAAATGTCCGCACTGTCAGGTTTTACCCCAGTACATGTTGACCCAGCAACGATGATTTCCGGTCAAAATCTGTCACCTGGTTACCCCGGCCGTTCCAGAAGAACCCTTGACCCATAATAATATTTATTAGTAAAACTAACAGGTTAATTGCAATTTTTCTGTCTCCAGTATGGACTGAATTAACATAAAGATCTGTAAGTTGTGATCGTCGTCATTCATGTCGACAAACATCGCTATGCTGTCAACCCCGTAGCGCCTTGGTGTTATTAGTTCAGTCGTCTGCGAGGTCAGCCTCTTATTCCGAGGCCTTATTCAGAACTCTGCAGTACCGTCCGCGAAAAGTCTTAAACTACTTATAGTTTTTATAAGAGTGATTCTTGTTTCTGTTTGTATTTTGGACATATTTCCAATAGTTGACTGTGAATATTTTTATAAAGAGCCTCAGCCTTATCTAATTTTTTTTGTTGCCCCTCGGCAATTGTAACACGGTTTTTGCAGCTCCTTCTTATTTGTTTTATGCAGTTATCTACTATTTGAATTGAGATAGATATATGCTCCAGGCATTCAGTAATGTCGTTAACATTATGCTCCCAACGGTTAGTTTTTCCCGTCTTATTATTTAAAGAAGTCACGGTAATAAAACATTCTCCATCTTTATTTTTTTGTAATTTATCGAGCGTGATGACTTCATCAGGACAGGTATTAATCGAAATTGGATTTACATTGTACAAGCGATTTATATATTCAAGATCTAATAGTACTTGATGGGTTATTTTCTGCATAATCGATCTTCCAGCACTACTCACTTCATACGTGGAATCATATGTCTTAACTAATTCATTATATGCATTAACCTGCTTCAGTGATAAGTGTTCATGAGTATTGATCACTCCCAGCATATCCTGTAGTGATGCATGATCATATTCCAAGCTAATACGGGTCAAGTCGTGAATTATTTCGGGATTGTTTTTCAAATAAATAATGAGTTTATTCTTTATATCGTTATATTCAGGATCGTCAGATAGGAATGAGTTATCTGACATTTTAACTATCAGTTTGATAAGAGTTGATTTATCAGGATAACCGTCTGTAGTTAAGCACTGAGCCATCTCGTTAAGTGTTTCTAGAAGAGGTTCATTCTCCTCTTTTTGTTCGAATAATTTGTCAATAAAACCGCAAATTAGACAGCCAACTACTTGTAATGAGTTGGCCAAGCTTAGACCACCAAGTGCAATTAATAATGGGGAGATCATAATGAAGATAATAGCGGGTAATCCGAGGGCGACTAAACCACACACGAAGCCTACAAAGACGGCATTGATCAGAGCAAAGGAAGCAGCGATCATCAGAACCGCACCAGTAACTTTCAAAATTCCTACTAATACTTTAGCCGTAGTCTTCAGTATTCCTACTAATCCTTTAGATGTTAGAAACGTGGCTTTAATGTCGTTATGAAAATAGGCTAAGCGAGCACGTATACTACAAGTGCGAGGTTCATAATTTGGAGTTGCTTCACTGATAAAACGGAGCACTGTCGCGTGGATAAACCCCTCAGTTTTTCTGTCACAAATTTTTCTTTTATTATGTTCCATGCATTCTGTTACATAAGAAAGTTTTTCAAATAATCCATCCAATTCTTTTTTAGCTTCGATAACACCTGTATCTTGCATACTAAGACCTTTACAGGCGATATTTATTTGATCTTTTACAAGCTTGATCTGCTTTTTTAAGTTATTAAGTTCGATTTTATATTTGTTATAAGCCTTTTTTGGATTATTGTCATCGGCAATGGTGTTATCTGCTTTTATTGTTACATTATTAAACTGGTCGGTTGATTGATTAAGTTTGGATTCATCCAGGATAAAAAATTCAGTTTTATCAGGACAATCTTCTTCGACAGTTCGCGATCATACTTTTTTAGAATCAATATCAATATCTTTTTTGTTAAGGCTGGTAGATGTTTCGTTAATATAAGCAGGATTTGAAAATGTAATGTCCATATGAAATATCCATTGATTATTAAAATAAATGAAGTGCTTTATAGGGTTTTAGTTGTAATTAATTATCTATAATACAGATATCTATACTCAGAATCAATAATGCTTTAGTCTTAGATTGCCACACTAACTGACACATTTGGAGTGAATTTCAGCCGAATGCAACGTGGCGACTTAATGATGGTGTTATATGGCATCACTTCTTGCTCGAAAAAATATTTTTTAGCTTTCCTCCAATAAAACTATCTTCAAAAAGTAGGTAATATTCTGAGCAAAATTTTTCTTCTTCAGGTTCTAGTAAAATTTCTATAGAAGGCGCAACTCCATCTCGCCATCTAGGCAAGTCAAGTCCGTGCTTCATACATAAACTGTGAATGATTAACTCTGCAACTCCACCAGACCCTCTGAGAATAGGTGCTAAATGTACGTACCACCAATGTATTCTAGGGATTACAGTCAAATCTCCATCTATTGCTTTTTCTATAAGAGCCTGAATATGGGGTTCAATATGCTCAATTAAAGAATAATCTGGATGCATCCAAATTCCAGATTCTCCTGTTGCAGGATCATAGGATGTTTCATCGTCACCGAAGAAATAAGAAGCGATATTTTTTATATCAGTGTCAATATCATGTTTATTTAAAAAAGCATTCCATGTTAAAGGTAATTCTTTTTCACCAATCTGTCCTATGATAACATACGACTTTATTTCTGACAGAAGCGCAGGGGTATAATAATTAATGGTTGTCTTCCATGTAGGTTCATATGCTAACAACTTTGATGTTGAAGAGAGGTAGTGTTTGCTTTCTTTTATTTTAACTGCGGCTGCGAGGGCATATCCATAGAGGTTATTTGATCTATTAAACCTGGTACAGTAAAAATGATTGAATGGCGTATTTTCTAGATTACGCCTCGTCCCAAAATATTTTGCTTTTTTATGTCCTCTTTCTTCTTCTATAACTCTTCTCCAAGTTTCTGAAAATGTTATCAGTTTCTTTGCCCTCCAGCCATAAAGATCAATTCCTTTAATAGCAATATGAACGCCTTTATGAAAAAGGTGATTATATTTAATTGGATCACCATAAGCTGTCCATACAGATATCGATCTTTGTGCTAGATATTTACCTGGGGCAAGGCTATCTTCAGTAGCGTTCATGTTTAGAAGTGGGGTTGGCAATACAATACCTAAATCATAAAGTATAAAAGCTTCTAAAGGGCTTATTAGTTTTTCATGAAAAATAGCATTTGATTTATCTGAATTCAATTTTACATCTGGATCTCTGCTTTGCCTAAAATTTATTTCTCTCCGATCTGTATTATCACAGGATCCACTGGCACCCTCAGTATACGTTTTTGATACTATTGAATTCATCGCTGAGTCACTATTATTAATATTAAGTACATTCATACAAAAACCACATTTCATTAAAAATATAGAAGATAGAAAAAATATTTGACCTATAAACATGTAATGAGTTCAATTTTTGTAATTATTCACTGCCCATGCTATAAATCAACTTTTCTGAGATGCTTGCTGCGCTATGGCTAAAAAACTGCCTAATTAACTCAGCCTGACTCACATATGAAATTTCAGTCAATTGCACTTATTGTATTAATCCAGCAGCAGGACACCGTAGAAAAACTTGCTTGAATTGACAATAAGGCCAAATATTATGCTTTTGAAAGTATTTTTATTGATGGAGGTGAGTATGTCAGAGAACGTCCTATTACTGACATTGACAGGGGTGACCGTTCATTGGGTGAACCCAGCAGTCATGGTGAATGCTATCGCAAGTGTGACCGTTTTGATAGCTGCGGTGAAAGCCGCCGGTTATGGTGCTCAGTGGATATGACGGCTGTTCGGATCGCTATCCCGGGCATGACCTGTGCGGGTTGCGTCAGCCGAATAGAAAAGGCGTTGGCAGGGGTTCCTGGTATTCACTCGGTTGCTGCAAATTTGGCTGAGCGGCAGATGACTGTCGTCGGCCATGCCAGTATCGACTTGTTGCTTGCCAGTCTGGTTAAGGCTGGTTATCAGGGAGAGTTAGTGGATTCCGAGCAGGAGGGTCGTCTACACCGAGCAGCAGAGGAACAACGGCAATACCGTTACTTGCTCAAGCATATGGTGATTGCTCTGGGGTTGGGTGTTTCGCTCATGATCTGGGGAGTGGTGACCGGAGAGATGGAGGTTAACAATAGTGCCCAGCAGTGGGGTTGGGGCTTTATTGGGGTGCTGACTTTTCTAGTGCTTAGGTTTTCCGGTGGTCATTTTTTCCAGCGTGCTTGGCAAGCGCTTAAACATCGTACAGTGACTATGGATTCACTGGTGGCACTGGGTACTGGCACCGCTTGGTTTTATTCCATGCAAGTGGTTCTTTTCCCTGAGTGGTTGCCCGCCGCTCATCATGTGTACTTTGAAGCCAGCGCCATGATCATTGGGATGATCAATCTCGGTCAGGCGCTGGAAATTCGTGCTCGGGGCAGAGCATCGGCAGCCATTCAGCGCTTGCTGGGTTTACAGATAAAAACAGCACGTGTCGTGAGGGATGGCGAGGCGCTGGATATTCCCATCGAGCAGGTGCGTGTTGGTGATATGGTTCGTGTGCGTCCTGGCGAAGCGATTGCTGTGGATGGTGTCGTGATTGATGGGAGCAGTCGGGTGAATGAATCGATGCTGACCGGAGAGCCGCTACCGACAGTAAAAACGTTAGGTGATACCGTCTCTGCCGGTACGATGAACGGTAATGGTTCTATTCTGTTTAGAGCGAAGCGAGTGGGTCGAGATACCGCATTGGCGCGGATTATTGCGATGGTGCGCCATGCCCAAAGCACCAAAATGCCGATCGCCCGTCTAGCGGACCGTATCTCATTAATATTTGTGCCGGTTGTGATGCTGATTGCACTCATGGCGGCCATGGTCTGGTATTTTGTGGGACCTGCGCCGGCGATTGCTCATGCATTGATGGTCGCTGTGACCGTACTGATTATTTCCTGCCCTTGTGCGTTAGGTCTCGCAACCCCCATGTCAGTCATGGTCGCTGTAGGTAAGGCCGCAGAATACGGCATACTGGTGCGTAATGGCGAGGCATTGCAGACCGCTAGCCATCTGACAACGGTTGTTCTCGACAAAACGGGTACGATTACTGAAGGACGGCCCACAGTAACCGCTATTGTGCCTCTGGCTGGTTTTACGGACATGCAGGTATTGTCAATGGCGGCTGGGCTGGAGCAGGCGTCTGAGCACCCACTGGCAGAGGCGATAGTGACCGCAGCCAAAGAGAAAGGATTGCGCCTTCTACCCTGTGAGCAATTTGAGTCGATAACGGGGCTCGGTGTTAAAGGGATTCTGGAAAACCGTCTGATAGTGTTGGGAAATGCGCGGTTAATGTATGAATACGGCATCGATGTTACTGCATTGGCCGCTACTGCCACCTGTCTGGCGAAGAGAGCTCAAACACCGATGTATTTGAGCGTGGATAACCAGATGGTAGGGCTGATTTCCGTGGCGGATCCGATTCGTGAGGATTCTGCAGCGGCCATTGAGCGATTGCATGCTTTGGGAGTGAAGGTGATGATGCTCACAGGCGACAATGCTGTCACGGCTGAAGCGGTTGCTTATCAGGTTGGGATTAATGTCGTTCATGCTGGAATGCGACCTGAGGACAAAGAGGCCACTATCCGCCGACTGCAGGCGCAGGGAGAGGTCACCGCCATGATCGGTGATGGCATTAATGATGCCCCTGCGTTGGCACGGGCAGACGTAGGATTGGCTATTGGTACTGGTACCGATGTGGCTATTGACGCAGCTGATATCACGTTAATGCGCTCTTCTCTCCACAGCGTGGTGGATGCTGTGGAGTTATCAAGAGCAACACTAAGAAATATAAAGCAGAATCTTTTTGGTGCGTTTGTTTATAACGCACTCGGTATTCCTATTGCGGCAGGGGTGCTTTATCCCCTGACTGGTCTGTTGTTGAATCCAGTTGTGGCAGGTGCTGCTATGGCTTTATCATCGGTAACGGTGGTCAGTAATGCTAACCGTTTGCGGTTATTTAGACCAAAATCGTAATTTTAAGATCAGCAGAGTTTAATCCCTATATTTCCACAATAACCGACACGCTTGGAATGTATTTGAGGATATATCAACAAAAATGAACTTTCTGTATAATAAGCACCCTAATTAAGTTATAAGGTCAGTAGTTCTCGCTTCTATGGACGTTGGTAACAACAGCAACAACACAGACTGTGCATTTAGGGGTAAGCCTTATTAAATATTAGAAACTAATTCAAACGTGTGTGAATTAGCAAAAGATAGTGGTGCTACATCCATTACTGGGTCAGTTAGTTAAAAAAATAGTGGAAATTATTGACATGGTAGCAAGATTTTTTTATTAATAGCTATCAGTGTTTTTTTTTTTTTTTGAGGTGAAAGATGAATAATTCCATGATTAGTTTTTCAGCAAAGGGCGCATGCTCATATGTTTGGAATAAAAATTGTGCCAATGGTGATTCTAAAGTAGTTAATTTTTTTAAATGTCTGGCAACGTTAATAAGAACAGTATTTGATAAATACCAAGTAGAAGAGTGTGCAGTCGTAACAATATACAATGAGAATAATAAAACTATTTTTGGGGAAGAATATAAAAGACAACTAAATGATCGAAAAATTGCAGTACAGTCTAACACTATGGATGTTGATATCAATAATACGGTTGCTGATATCAATAAAAACACGGTTGCTGATACCAATAAAAACACGGCTGCTGATACCAATAAAAACACGGTTGCTGATGTCGATGAAAACAATAAACATGATGCCGCTTCATCAGTTAATAATCGTAGCTCATCAAGTAACTCGAAACTAAAAATTCAAATTATTTCTGCGGTAGATTTGAGAAAACTCATTGATGATCATGATGTTTTACCTAATATTCATTACATCGTGAAAGGAGATTTTAAAATTACTGTGAATGATAGTATGACAGAGTTACCCGATAACCTTACGGTAGAGGGAGAACTTAATCTTTATAAATGTACAAAGCTGGAGCGCCTGCCAAGTCATCTTACGCTGGGTGGCCACCTTAACCTTTACGGCTGTGAGAGCCTGACGGCTATTCCGGAATATTTAAATAACTTCGAAGGAAATCTTGTGTTAGTGAGATGCGTCAGCCTAATCAGTGTAGCAAAACAACTGAAGGCAGTTGGTGATATTGATTTTGATGGGTGCTTGAATCTGGTCATTCCACCCGAGGATATTTGGGCTGGGGGCTATATTGATTTTAGTAAATGCTTTAGAATGACATATCTACCCAAAAAAATATATGCTGGGGGCAATTTAGTGACTCGTCTGACCGTTCCTGAGAGCGACAACATCATCGTAAAAGGTAAGATTTCAAAAAAATAGATTGCCAGCATAAGTGACACACGCTTGCCCGATAAAAACTCAATTGGATTAAAGTAGTTCCTAGATTGCCAGTATAAGTGACTGACGACCTCGGCTATAAACCGTGTCAGATGGTCTTTTGGCAATCAATTTGAAAGTGATGGCGGCAACAAGTAGTCTGTATCTCGATCTGCAAGGATGAAGCGGCTCATAGTAGGCCTGTAGCGTTATTTGGAAAAACTGATTATCTCATCAATGCGTATCCGTGGCGTTAATGAAGTTCGACAGGCTGCTAGGATGGCAGACACCGACACCGCTCGAAATCTATATAGAACAGTCTATTTTTGTTGTTTTTTCAGTGTTTAATTTGGTATGCTGTGTTAGGATTGCGTGGTCAGAAAAGCATCATTTTTTTTTGAGGTGAAGTATGGATCATTCTGTTGTTAATTTTTCAGCAAAGGGCGCATGCTCATATGTTTGGAATAAAAATTGTGCCAATGGTGATTCTAAAGTAGTTAATTTTTTTAAATGTCTGGCAACGTTAATAAGAACAGTATTTGATAAATACCAAGTAGAAGAGTGTTTAGTCGAAAAAATATACAGTCAGGATAAGAAAACTATTTTTGGGGAAGAGTATAAGAAACAATTAAATGATCGAAAAGTTGAAGAACTCTCTAACACTATGCCTGTTGATTTCAATAACAACACTATGCCTGTTGATTTCAATAACAACACGGTTGCTGTTGTCAATGAAAACAATAAGCATGATACCGCTTCATCAGTTAATAATTGTAATTCATTATCAGGTTTCTCGAAAATTAAAGCTCAAGATATTTCTGCGGTCGATTTGAAAAGACTCATCAAAGATGGAGATGTTTTACCTGATATCCATTACGTGGTGCAAGAAGATATTAGCTTTGATGAGGATTGTGATATGACAGAGTTGCCCGATAATATCACGATAGAAGGAAACCTTGAATTTTATAAATGTAAAAATCTGAAGCACCTACCAGACAACCTTAGGTTGTCTGGTAGCCTTAACCTTTACGAATGTTCGAGTTTGGTGGCTGTTCCGGAATATTTAGATAACTTCGGAGGCTTTTTGATGTTATGCCTATGCACCAGCCTAACCAGTGTACCAAAAAAAATCAAGGCACTTGGTGACGTTGTTTTTGATGGCTGCTCTGAATTGATAATTCCACCCGAGGATATTCATACTGATGGCAATATTACCTTTACTAGATGCTCTAAATTGAAGCAACTACCCCAAAAAATATATGCAGGGAAGGATTTAATTACCGATATGTCCATGCCACCTAAGAGCGCGAACGTCATCGTAAAAGGTAACTGCCGGGATGCGTGACTTTGAATGTATCAAAAATGACTGAGACTCTTCTTATGTCGCAAGGATTGAGACTCTTATGTTGCAAGGATTGTAGCACGATAAATCATCATTTAAAAACTCACTCGGCGGGTGAACTTCTGTATAATCAATTTCACCTTTAACAGGCCTTTAATAGCATGGCCTACAGGCATATCAGTCATATCAGTCATCAATGATAGTCACGGTTCAGGATAGATACCCGACCCTCTCGATGTTACGTGAGGGAGTTGAGTAGCATCCAAACAGATGACAGACTTCATTGTTTCGTTCAGTTTCGTTCAGTTTCGTTCAATTTCGTTCAATTTCGTTCAGTAAAGCAAGCAATGCTAGTAATTGGATTGTGGGTACTGTAAACTACTCGGTCGGCCGTCAGGCGGATTGTTTAATGGGTAGTAATACAGAGAGCATTCATGTATGCGTTTTTCCTCCTTGGGCTTATCGGCTCCAATCCTTCGAGCCATCGCTGAGCAGGGGTACGAAACACCTACGCCTATTCAGGCCAAGGCGATACCCTTAGTGATCAATGGTCAAGATGTTATGGCGGCGGCTCAGACCGGTACAGGCAAGACGGCAGGCTTTACTTTGCCCATACTGGAACGACTCTCTACTGGGGGGAGGGCTCAGGCAAATCACGTTCGCGCTCTGGTGCTGACACCAACCCGTGAACTGGCCGCCCAAGTTAGTGAAAGTGTGGCAACGTATGGAAAGCATCTGCCTCTGCGTTCAGCCGTGGTTTTCGGTGGTGTTAAAATCAATCCACAGATGATGCAGTTGCGTCGAGGTGTGGATATTCTGGTGGCGACGCCAGGTCGATTGCTCGATCTGTACCAGCAAAATGCGGTAAAATTCAGCCAGTTGGAGGTGTTGGTGCTGGATGAAGCCGATCGTATGCTGGACATGGGTTTTATTCACGATATCCGAAAGATCCTTGCGCTCCTGCCTGCCCGGCGTCAGAACCTGCTGTTTTCAGCGACCTTCTCTGATGACATCCGTAAGCTGGCCAAGGGGCTGGTGAATAATCCGGTGGAGATCTCCGTTAGCCCTCCGAACAGTACGGTGCAGAAGGTTAGGCAGTGGATCTGTCCCGTCGATAAGAAACAGAAGCCTGCTTTGCTGACCCAGATGATTAACGATAACGACTGGCAACAGGTGCTGGTCTTTACCCGAACCAAGCATGGCGCGAATAAACTAACGCGTTATTTGGAGGCTGAAGGCATCAGGGCGGCGGCTATTCATGGTAATAAAAGCCAAGGAGCACGCACCAGAGCGTTGGCAGATTTCAAAATGGGTACCATCCGAATTTTGGTAGCGACCGATATCGCTGCACGAGGGCTGGATATTAATCAGCTGCCCCAAGTGGTCAATTTCGATCTGCCCAATGTACCGGAAGATTATGTGCATCGTATCGGTCGAACCGGGCGAGCAGGTTCGAATGGCGATGCGGTCTCACTGGTTAGTGCTGACGAGTTCAAACAGCTCTCCGATATCGAGCGCCTGATCAAGCAGTTACTGACACGTCAGCTGATGGATGGCTTTGAACCCGTGCACTCCTTACCAGAATCTTATTTGAATACTCGACCACTGGCATCAAAAAAGTCAAAACCAAAACAACCGAATACCACTGGGAGTGGACGGTCGACTGAAGGGCGTCGTACTACGGGTCATTTTAAGCCGACGGCTAGGAAACCCCATCGTAGTCAATAATCACAGTTAATCATCGTGGTTGTGGGCATCTATGTTGGGCTGGGTGTAAGAGGGCGTGACACATTTACAGGATGTTCCGAGCCACCTCAACCAGTGACTCAGAAAACAGAATATTATTGATCCAGTTTCTGTTTAAGAATCTGGTTCACCATGGTGGGGTTTGCTTTGCCTTTGGATGCCTTCATGATCTGGCCGACAAAGAAACCCAGCATTTTGCCTCGCTTACTCTCTTCTGCGGCACGGTAGTTAGCGACTTGATCAGCGCAGTTAGCTAACACGTTGTCAATGATGCTTTCAATGAGACCCGTGTCGGTGACTTGTTTGAGTCCTTTCTGCTCAATCACTTCGTCGGCTGTTTTACCTTCACCGGCCCATAGCGCATCGAACACCTGCTTGGCGATTTTTCCTGAAATGGTGTTGTCGCAGATGCGGATCAGTAGCCCACTTAGCATGTTGGCGCTGACGGGCGACTGGGTGATTGTCAAGTGGTCATTGTTCAGACGACTGGCCAGTTCACCCAGTATCCAGTTGGCGGCCAGTTTGGCGTCGCCACCGGTTTTGGCAACCTGTTCGAAGAAGTCGGCTGTGGTACGCTCTTCGACCAAGCGTCCTGCGTCGTATTCACTCAGCAGGTAATCAATGATGAAGCGCGCTTGTTTGGCAACCGGTAGTTCCGGCATACTTTGGCGAATCTGCTCCAAGTGTTCGTCGTCGATGACCACTGGCAGTAGGTCAGGGCAGGGGAAGTAACGGTAGTCGTTGGCTTCTTCCTTGCTACGCATAGACCGAGTCTCATCTTTATTGGCGTCATAGAGGCGTGTTTCCTGCACTACGGTGCCCCCAGCTTCTAGTAGATCGATTTGCCGTTCGATCTCATGGTTGATCGCACGCTCGACGAACTTGAAGGAGTTGACGTTCTTGATTTCGGCACGGGTGCCCAGCTTTTCCTGGTGTTTTGGGCGTACGGAGACGTTGGCGTCGCAACGCATGGAGCCTTGGGACATATCGCCATCAGAAATACCCAGATAGCGGATCAATGTATGCAGATATTTCAAGAGTGCGACCGCCTCTTTGGCACTGTGCATGTCGGGCTCTGAGACGATTTCCAACAGAGGGGTGCCAGCCCTGTTCAGATCAATACCGGTTATGCCGTGGTAGTTTTCATGCAGGCTCTTACCAGCATCTTCTTCTAGATGGGCGTGGTGAATATGGACGGTTTTCCGGCTGCCGTCTTCCATCGTCAGTTCGACGATACCGGCACCGACAATCGGGTGATCTAGCTGGGTGGTCTGGTAACCTTTGGGCAGATCAGGGTAGAAATAATTCTTCCGGTCAAAAACGTTGTGCTGGTTGATCGTTGCGTTGATGCCAAGACCAAAACGGATGCCCATATTGACAGCTTCTTCATTCACTACTGGCAGAATACCAGGCAGACCCAGATCGATCACATTCGCCTGGGTATTCGGCTCAGCACCAAATGCGGTGGATGAGCCGGAGAATATCTTGGACTTGGTGGCGAGCTGAACGTGTACTTCCAGCCCGATGACCGTTTCCCATTCCATGTTGTCAGCCTCGTTTTAATCCAGTCGGTATCCCGACAAGTGGTCAAAATAAACGTGTTACAGATCGCTCGGCGTTTTGGTGTGCCAATCGGTCGCCATCTGGAATCGGTGGGCAATGTTCAGCAGGCGGCTTTCCTCAAAGTAATTGCCGGTTAGCTGCAGTCCTACGGGTAACCCGTCTGCAAAACCGGCCGGAAGAGTCATGCCGGGCAGACCTGCCAGATTGGTGGCAATGGTGTAAATGTCTGACAGGTACATGGAGACCGGGTCATCGATCTTGTCACCGATGGGGAAGGCTGGTGTCGGAACGGTCGGCCCCATGATCACGTCCACCTCCTGGAAGGCGCGGTTGTAATCGTTTTTGATCAGGCGGCGGATTTTCTGTGCTTTGAGGTAGTAGGCGTCATAGTAACCTGCAGAGAGGGCGTAGGTTCCCACCAGGATACGACGTTTGACCTCTTCACCGAAGCCTTCGCTACGGCTGCGTTTGTACAAATCTTCCAGATCTTGTGGTGCGTCACAACGGTGGCCGAAGCGAACACCATCGAAGCGGGAGAGGTTGGATGACGCTTCTGCAGGGGCGATGACGTAATAGGCGGCAACGGCCAAGTCTGAAGATGGCAGGCTGATCTCACTAATGGTCGCGCCCAGCTTTTCGTATTCGCGAATGGCATTACGAATGATGGCTTCAACGCGGCTGTCGAGACCCGTAGCGAAGTACTCCTTTGGCAGACCGATGCGCAGACCGTTCAGTGGCTTGTTCAGGTTGGCGGTATAGTCCGGCACGTCGTGGTTGACACAGGTGGAGTCTTTCGGGTCGAAACCAGCCATGACGTTGAGCATCATGGCCGCATCTTCAGCCGTGCGAGTCATCGGGCCCGCTTGATCTAGACTGGAGGCGAAGGCGATCATGCCCCAGCGGGAGACGCGGCCATACGTGGGTTTGATGCCGGTGATGCCGCACATGGAGGCGGGTTGGCGGATGGAACCGCCTGTGTCGGTGCCAGTGGCGCCAGCAGCCAGTTGGGCTGAGATGCAGGCCGCTGCGCCGCCAGAAGAGCCACCAGGAATCATTTCGGTATTCCAAGGGTTGCGTACTACGCCGAAGTAACTACTTTCATTGGAAGAGCCCATGGCAAACTCATCCATGTTGGTTTTGCCTAGCATGACGGCACCAGCATCCATGAAGTTCTGAGTGACGGTGGATTCATACGGTGCAATGAAGTTGTTCAGCATTTTTGAGCCACAGCTGGTCTTGACGCCTTTGGTACAGAAGATGTCTTTCTGCGCCAGAGGGATACCGGTCAGTGGTGTGGCTGTTCCGTCTGCACGGCGTTGATCTGCGTGACGGGCCTGGTTCATGGCCAGCTCGTCGGTAATGGTGATAAAACTGTTGTAGGTGCTGTCCAGATCGCAGATACGGTCAAGATAGGTGCGAGTCAGCTCTTCGCTGGAGATGTCGCCTATATCAAGGGCGCGGGACTGTTCGGCTAGTGTTTTGTTATGCATGTTTTGGGTATCAGATAAATACAGGTTATGCCAGAGCATGTGCGGATGTTAGGTCCGGGGCGCCGGCAGCGTTTACTCAATGACTTGGGGAACCAGGAAAAGACCATCTTCTGTCGCCGGTGCGTTTTCTAGCAGGTGTTCACGCTGGTTGGTTTCTGTTACCACATCTGGACGCAGGCGCTGAATGGTATCCATAGGATGAGCCATGGGTTCGATCTCGTCGGTATCCACCGCTTGCAGTTTGTCGATCAGTTTAAGGATGTTGACGAGGTGTGTCGTGGTATGTTGCGCATCTGCCTCGCTGATAGAGAGACGAGCCAGATGCGCCACACAGAATATCGTAGAGCGATCAATCACCATAATAGGGAGCACTCTCCAGAATCTGATAAAATATCGACCCATTGATCACGCGAGTGAAATCAGTAAGTCCAATGCATTTGAATCAGCCTAAATGTAGAAGGTTGGCGTTTGAATCTCAAGGGGTACTGCAACTGATAGAGTGAATTGTGTAACAATATCGTTCCGTGGTTGACAAAAACAGGAAATTCGCTGTTATTTGTTCGAGTTGTCTGGCATTGTCGTCATGATTAGAGTTTTATAAAATACAGCGGGTCAACCATGTCATTCTCAAGCCTTGCAAGGTAACACTACATAATGCTGAAAAAATTGCGAGGTCTGTTTTCGACAGACATATCCATTGATTTAGGGACAGCCAACACGCTAGTGTATGTGCGTGATAAAGGCATTGTCCTTGATGAACCGTCCGTTGTGGCGATTCGAAGTCTGGGTAATCAGAAGAGCGTGGTGGCGGTTGGCTCTGATGCCAAACGAATGTTGGGGCGTACACCGGGGAATATTTCTGCGATCCGCCCTATGAAGGACGGGGTGATCGCAGATTTTGATGTCTGCGAAAAAATGTTGCAGCATTTTATTAAAAAGGTGCATGAGAATAGTGTGATCCAGCCGAGTCCGCGCGTGCTGGTCTGTGTACCGTGTAAATCTACCAAGGTGGAGCGTCGGGCAATTCGTGAATCTGTGCTGGGTGCTGGCGCCCGCGAGGTCTACCTGATTGAAGAACCGATGGCGGCTGCCATCGGTGCCGATCTTCCTGTTGAGGAAGCCAATGGTTCCATGGTGGTGGATATCGGTGGTGGTACGACTGAGATTGCTATCATTTCTCTGAGCGGTGTTGTCTATTCCGAATCTGTCCGTATCGGTGGTGACCGCTTCGATGAAGCAATTGTCAATTATGTGCGTCGTCATTACGGTAGTCTGATTGGCGAGTCCACCGCTGAACGGATCAAGCAAGAAATTGCCATGGCGTATCCTATGAATGAGATCCATGAAATTGACGTGCGTGGTCGAAACCTTGCGGAAGGTGTACCGCGCAGCTTTACTCTGAATAGCCGTGAGATCCTTGAGGCACTGGAAGACAGTTTGACCTCTATCGTGCAGTCTGTTAAAAGCGCATTGGAACAGTCGCCGCCTGAATTGGCATCTGATATCGCTGAGCGAGGTTTGGTGCTGACCGGCGGTGGTGCGTTGATGCGAGGGCTTGATACCCTTCTCAGTGAAGAGACCGGACTGCCGGTGATTGTGGCGGAAGATCCTCTTACCTGTGTGGCTCGTGGTGGTGGTAAGGCGCTGGCAATGATGGATAAACATCGTATGGATCTGTTGACAACTGACTAATAACGTTCAGTGATAGTTGATCTTGATCTTGATCTTGATCTTGATCTTGATCTTGATCTTGAGATGGGTGTTTTCGGTGAATGCCATGTGTTCGTGCTTCGTCGTATATCAACTGCTTTGATATTTATCCAAAACGACTAGACGGGTCAGGAGCTTCCATCAATCCTATATTTCGAAAAAGTCAATCAATTTGGGCGAGCTTTACGTTGCTAGCGCTGGTCTCCTTGCTTTTAATGTTTGTTGACCATCGTTTTGATTACCTGAAGCAGGTTCGGTCTTATCTGAGCCTGGTTGTGACCCCCATTCATTGGCTGGCTGACATGCCCGCCCGTGTGTTTTTCCTTATCAATGACACTGTCTCCTCCCATACCGATCTGATTGAGGATAATGCCCGTCTTAGTGCCCGCAATTTGATCCTTGAGCAGAAGCTGCAGAAATACGCAGCGCTGATGGCACAGAATGTTCGTCTTAGGGAGCTGCTGAACTCCTCCCGAATTACTGAAGAGCGAGTGCTTGTGGCTGAGCTGATCGGTATTGATCCTGATCCGCGGCTTCAACAGATCATTATTAATAAAGGCTCCTTGAATGATGTCTATGTCGGACAGCCGTTGCTGGACGCTTATGGTGTCATGGGGCAGGTGATTTCGGTGAGCCCTTTCAGCAGCCGAGTGTTATTGATCACCGATAGTAATCACCGAATGCCTGTTCAGGTGAATCGTAATGGCTATCGCGTGATTGCCAGCGGGACGGGAAATAGTGATAGCCTTGAAATTCTGCATGCTCCGGATACGGCAGATATTAAGGAGGGCGATCTTCTGATGAGTTCGGGTATGGGACAGCGCTACCCAGTCGGTTATCCCGTGGCGATGGTAACAGAGGTTGCTCGGGATACCGGGCGTCCGTTTTCTCACATTATTGCCAAGCCAGTTGCCCAGCTTCATCAGGGACGTTTGGTGATGTTGGTTATTACAAAATCGACTGGCTCGGACTAGGCAGTACAGACGGATACACCTAAAGGAGAGAGGTGATGGTTAATAAAGATGGGCACTGGCTGGTATGGATGACACTGTTTCTGGCTGCATATCTTAGCATTATGCCACTGCCATCGTGGATGGCGGTGGCGCGTCCTGTCTGGCTGGCCATGGTGGTGATGTTCTGGCTATTGGTGTTGCCTCGGTATTGCGGAATGTTTTTTGTCTGGTGTGTCGGTTTGATAATGGATGTCATGCTTGGGGTGGTGTTAGGGCAAAACGCCTTCGCCATGTTAATTTTGGCTATGGTGACCCAGACATCGTGTCGCCGATTGCGACTTTATCCCCTCTGGCAGCAAGCGTTCATGGTGCTGGTAATGGTTGGGCTTTACCAGTTAATTTACCTTTGGATCAATAGTGCTACAGCGCATATACAGCCCTCTTTTATGTATATACTGCCGGCGGTGACCAGTGCGCTTTTGTGGCCGTGGTTCTCCTTGTTTATGCAGGGTTTGGGACGCCGGTTTGGGGCTGTATAACCCAGCGTTGATATTTCGTAACGTTAAGGTGGTTTACCGTGAGTGCTGTTTCGCTTTATCTGGCTTCCCGCTCTCCTCGGCGGCGAGAGCTGCTGAATCAGATTGGGGTGCGTTTCAATGTGATCGCAGGGGATATCGACGAAGTACCGGCAGCGAAGGAGAGCCCTGAAATCTATGTGGTCAGAATGGCTCGAGAGAAAGCGGCAGCAGGTGCTGCGTTTGTGAGCCTGAGAGAGATGAAACGGCTGCCGATACTGGCGGCCGATACGTCCGTTGTGATGGATGGTAACATTTTGGGTAAGCCCGTAGATCAAGAAGGGGCCGCAACAATGTTGGGCTTGCTGAGTGGTCGCTCCCATCAAGTAATGACCGCGGTGGCAGTGACTAACGGGGAGCGTCTGGCGAGTCGTCTTAGTGTCTCGCGAGTGGTGTTTAACACGCTATCGGAAAGAGAGATTGAACGCTATTGGCAGACTGGTGAGCCGCAGGACAAGGCAGGTGCTTATGGTATTCAGGGATTGGGCGCGGTATTTGTACGAGAACTTCAAGGAAGCTATTCTGGTGTAGTCGGATTGCCCATCGTGGAAACGGTTGATCTTTTGAATGATTTTGCCGTGCCTTACTGGCAATAATGACTGAATCGATTGTTCAGTGCATTCATCGAAAAGGCGGAGAGATACTGCGACTGTAATGAATTATTAGTGATTCTCTCTTGCTAAATTAAAGAATAATACTGGATACATCGCTACAGAGAGGTTCTATGCGGACTCTTGAAATCCGATATGGTTGAGGGATGTTAAAGGGATGAGTGAAGAAGTTCTCATGAATATCATGCCCGCGGAGTCCCGTGTGGCGGTGGTCGAAAACGGTGTTTTGCAAGAGATCTATCTGGAGCGTAGCTGCAGTCGTGGTATTGTCGGGAATATTTACAAGGGCAAGGTGGTGCGCGTGCTACCTGGCATGCAGGCAGCTTTTGTCGACATCGGTTTGGATAAGGCCGCTTTTATTCACGTCCGTGAGATAGCTAGTCGGGATTATTGTCAAGAAGCAGTGACTGCACTGGATATTGTTGAGTTTGCCCAGGAAGGGCAGTCCATGGTGGTGCAGGTCACCAAAGAATCTCTTGGTACCAAGGGTCCTCGGTTAACCACACATATCTCTATTCCGGCGCGTTATCTTGTGCTAATACCAGACAGTGAGCATGTGGGTATCTCGCTCCGTATTGAAGATCCCCAGGAGCGCGACCGGCTCAAGGAGATGCTCGAACATTTGATTGAGCAGACGAAGCCCAATAAAAAGTATGGTTTCATTCTGCGTACAGTGGCAGAAGGCGTCGGTGAGGAGGAGCTGTTGGCGGATATGCAGTTCCTGCATCGTCTGTGGCTGACCGTAGAAGAACAGATTCGAGAATCGAGAGCGCCAGACTGTGTTTATGAAGACCTGCCGCTTCATCTCAGAACGATACGAGATTTTATTAAACCGAGTATCGAGAAGATTCGAATCGACTCTCTGGATACGTATAACAAAGTCTGTCAATTTGTGCGAAAGATTGTGCCTCATTTAGAAGATCGAGTGGAATACTATATTGGCGAACGCCCCCTGTTTGATTTTTTTGGTGTTGAAGATGAGATCAGCCGAGCGATGGGTCGACAGGTTCAGCTGAAATCCGGTGGTTACCTGATTCTGGAACAGACCGAAGCGATGACCACCATTGATGTTAATACGGGTGGATTTGTGGGTCATCGCAATTTGGAGGAAACCATTTTAACAACCAATCTGGAAGCTGCAGCGGTGATTGCTCGGCAGCTTCGTTTGCGCAATCTGGGTGGAATCATCATCATCGATTTCATTGATATGGAAGATGTGGAGCATAAGCGCGAGGTGCAGCGTACACTGGAAAATGGTTTTGAACGGAATGGAGAGCAGGGCAAGATCAACATTCTCGGTGTGTCAGAGCTTGGATTGATTGAGATGACGCGTAAGCGCACCCGAGAATCGCTTGAGCATACGCTGTGTGAGACCTGCCCGACCTGTAATGGCCGGGGAAGGCTGAAAACGGCGACGACTGTCTGCTGCGAAATATTCCGAGAGATCATGCGTGAGGCCAAGAAGTATGAACATAACGCCTATCTGGTATTGGCCTCTGAAACTGTCGTGAATCAGTTGTTGGATGAAGAGTCCGGTAATGTGACTGAACTGGAAGGTGTTCTGAACAAGACTATCCGTTTTCAGGTTGAACCCAGTTACTCACAGGAGCAGTTTGATGTCGTACTGGTTTGAGGGTCATTGGTAGAATTTATGAAGAGACTGGTGAAGGCTGGCTGGCTGGCATTTGTCGCCATCATTGTCGTTACGGTATTGCTGACCAGTGCTGTTCGTTTGCTGTGGCCAAAAATCGAGATTTCCAAGGAAGAGTTTCAAGTTCGCCTAGGTAGCGCACTGAATACTAAGGTAACACTGACGTCTACCAAGCAGCGTATCCATAACTACAATCCAGCGATCGTTGTCACAGGTCTTCACATTTATCAGCGTGAACAGCCGGATAAGTTGGCGGTTGAAATTGATACAGCGATTATTCAGCTTGATATAGTGGCCAGTCTTTGGTCCCTTTCTCCAATATTTGGCAACATTACCATTGATGGCGCTAAGATCCGGCTGACATTCAATGATGGCAAGTGGGGTGTGCTGGGTTTTCCTGTCGCAATATCTAGCACCTCGCCGGTGACCAACCGCGCCTCGACCTCGCCTAGCGCCTTGCAAACGACCAGTACCGCATCGAATCGTGATGTTAAAAAACTGATGGAAATATTGAGGCATGAGGAGATCGTTAATTTCCGAAATGTGTATCTACAGATCAGCAATGATGAAGGTGCCAGGGAAGGGCTGATGGTTGAGCACCTGACCGTCGATGGCCCGAAAGCCCAGCGCTATTTTTCCGGTAGCCTGTTGACCGATGGGGGAGATCAGTTAGATCTGAATGTTATTGCAGAGGGGGAGTTTCTGCGTTGGCCGAATATTCAGTTGCGAGGAAACCTAACAGCGAAATCAGTGGATATAAAGCCTTGGTTACCGTTATTTGCTGAGGTTATTCAACAAAATGTTGGTATCAAGTTTAATCAGTTTCGGATGGCTACCGAGATCCAGGTGGAGTGGAACAAGGAGGCGTGGCAGCTCAGTGGTGATGTGCGTGTCCCGATACTGGATATTGACTGGCGTGATCGAACACTCCCTATTTTGACCGAGTTCAGTACACAGTTGTATGCAAAAGGCGATCAGAAAAGCTGGCAGGTCTGGCTTGATGGGGGGCGATTGATCGTTGGCGGAACGCCTTATCCCCTCAGTGATCTCTATTTTTCGTCTAGAAAACTGCCAGAATGGCAGGTGACGATGACCATCGATACGGTCTCTCTCCAGCCACTTAAACAGGTGCTGGACACCGTTACTTTACCCCGTATTGTCAATAAATTGTTTAGGGTGCTGAACCCTAGAGGAGAGCTTGACCAGCTGGTTTTTCGGTTATATCCAGACAGGGAGACGTTTGATTTTGATCTGGCGGCTGTGCTGAATAATGTTGCCGTAGACTCTTGGGGAAGAGCGCCCTCTGCTGAGAATGTCTCTGGCACGTTGAGGATGACGGCCAAGGAAGGGATGCTTGATCTGGACAGTCGTGATTTCGTGCTGGGTCTGGATCATGTATTTGATGACGACTGGCGGTATCAACAGGCCATTGGGCAGTTGTACTGGCGTTTGACGGATGACGTTTATAGCCTGAGAACTGACCAGATGCACGTCGTGGCTGATGAAGGGACTATGAATGCTCGCTTGCGTCTGAATCTTCCGCGTAATGGAGAGCCTGTTAACATGGGGCTTGAGGCGAGCATAAGCGAGGGAGATGCCAGTTATACCGAGAAATATCTGCCAGTCAAGATTGGCAAGTATGGTGACCTGATGCAGTGGCTGAAAAACAGTATTCGTGGAGCTGCTATCAACGATGGCGCGTTTATTTGGCATGGACCGCTGACTGCGACTGCTGCCCCTAATGATGTGACTTGGGGGCTTTATGTCAATGTCACCGACGGCGAATTGATGTACAGCCCAGACTGGCCAGAGCTCAAGGATATTAATGGACTGGTGCTGGTGGGGCAGGATTCGATCGAGGTGACAGCTCACCGAGCACGTATCTATGACAGCCAAGTGAAGTCGCTTAGTGCGTCGATACCTGACTTGAAAAGCGCTGACTTTCCGCGACTAAATATTCAGACACAGGTGGCTGTAGATGGGGCTGATGGTATGAAGGTTTTGCGTAATACGCCCATTGCTGATGTGATCAACCATGCGGCAGACAACTGGGCAATAGATGGCGACCTTGATGTTCAATTCGGATTGGATATGCCGTTGAGTGCTCGTCATAAAACGGAGATTAATGTAACGGCGACGACCGATAATGCCCGTTTTTCACTGTTGAATCCCGCCATTGATTTTCAAAATATAGCGGGACAGATTCATTACTCAACAGCAAAAGGTCTGTATGCGACCGATGTTAAGTTGCGGTTGTATGACCAGTTGAGCAAGCTGGATATCGATACGGATCTGGAGGCCGATACGGTGAAGGTCGGCCTGTCAGGTAGCGCTGATATCGCTAATATTCAGAGGTCATTTGGGCAGGATTGGTCACCTTGGATTCAGGGTGTGACATCTTATCGTGCTGAATTGATCAGGCCTCATGAGGGTGCCGTTCAGTTGAGGGTAAATAGTGATCTAAAGGGGGTTACCATCCCCTTGCCGGCGCCTCTGGGGAAAACGGCCAAAGTGTCTGAAAACTTGACGGTGGATGTGACCATCATACCAGAAAAAGGATCGGTGGCAATAAAAACGACACTGGGTAAGGATATCACATCACTGTTGCGCTGGGATGGTCAACGCATTCAGTCTGGCATCGTCTATTTTGGCCAAGGTAAGCCAAAACTTCCTGATGCAGGCGTTCATGTGGCCGGTGTTCTTCCGTTCCTTGATATGATGCCTTGGTATAAATGGTGGGAGAGTTACAATGCAGCATCGACCAGCAGTGCTTCCATCACTCCAAAGAGCGCGACGCAACCTGCGAAAAAAATGACCGATAGAACCACTATGGGTTGGCAAGATGTTAGTGTCAATGATCTCGAGATAAAGCAGTTTCGTATTAAGGATTACTCTTTGGCTAATGGCCGTTTCAGTGTGCTCAGTGATCCCCGAGGTACGCATATCCGATTAACATCACCCACGATAACGGGGGCTATGACACTGTCGGATAAGGCGCCATGGATGCTGGATATTGAACAATTGGTGTTGCCTGAGTCTCTGCTGCCTTCTCGTAATAAAGCTGCGCAGAAGCGTGTGGAAAATCAGGAGAGAGAGCCGGAGACGGTGAAGCGTCAGGATGCAGAGCCGACGACGCTGGATGAAGATCTCTTGGCAGGCATGGATCCGCACAATATTCCCGTGATGGATATCAGTGTGCGGGATATTCGAATGGGTACTCGGAAGTTTGGAACCGTGAATCTACAGGCTCGGAAGACGACAACGGGTGTTATTCTGCAAGAGCTCAAAGGTACCTTTGGTGGGCTATCACTGAATGGTTCACTGGCTTGGAACCTCCAGGATGGTAAGCACGATACCCATTATCAAGGGAGCATTTTTGCCGATGATTTACGAGACGTAATGATCGGTTGGGGGTATCCGAATCGAATTACGACGAAAAAAGCCCAGTTTACTACCGATATCGCCTGGGTCGGTTCACCAGCACTCATTGAGGTGAAAAACATGAAGGGGCGGGTGGGTATTAATCTTAAAACTGGTCGTTTCGTCTCTCCAGATTCGAACACCGGTGTGCTGCGAGTGTTCGGCATCCTGAATACGGATGCAATTACGCGCAGGTTGCAGCTTGATTTCTCTGATCTGTTTCGCTCTGGTGTCACGTTTGATCGAATTAAAGGTGTCATAACTCTCGATGAAGGTTTGATCACACTGGTTGAACCTCTTGATGTTTCCGGCCCTTCTTCACACTTTAGGCTTGAGGGTGATCTTGACGTATCGGAGAAGATGCTCAACCTGGAACTGGTTGTCACCTTGCCTGTCACGGGAAATCTGCCGTTGATCAGTCTGATGCTTGGGCAGCCTCAGATTGCTGGGGCAATCTATCTGTTTGATAAAGTGTTAAGCCAGAAGATCAAAAATCTGGCCAGTGTCCACTACGAAATCAAAGGACCTTTTGACCAGCCCGAGGTGAAGTTGGATAAGCTGTTTTCCGGTAAAATGAAGAAACATTGATCGTTTGAGAAGTTATGGCAAAAGTAGCGGTTATTCAGATGAACTCTGGCGCAGACGTCGCTACGAACCTAAGCGATGCTGAACACTGGTTGGTGCAGGCAGCCGATGATGGTGCTGTGTTGGTGGTATTGCCAGAGTGCTTTTCCTGTCTGGAAGGTGATCTGAAAGCGCTGGGTTTGGAAGAGAGGCGCTTTGCGACGGTTCAGCAATTTCTGTCTGCGCAAGCTCGGCAGTTGGGGGTGTGGATCATTGGCGGAACAACGCCTTTTTATGAGGATGATGAGAACCCAGTATTCGATGAACGACATTGGGCCAGTTGTTTTGTATTTGATTCTCAGGGTCGAGAGCAGGCACGATATGACAAGATCCATCTCTTTGATGTGGCGGTGGCCGACGGTAAAGGAGTGTATTGTGAGTCGGATGTTTATCGGTATGGTGATACCCTCCAGCAGGTAGAGACTCCCGCAGGTTCTGTTGGGCTATCTGTTTGCTACGATTTACGTTTTCCCGAGCTGTTTCGAGCATTGTCGGCACAAGGGAGTGAAATTTTCAGCTTGCCAGCAGCGTTTACTTGGGTAACTGGTAGTGCTCATTGGGAGGTATTGCTCCGAGCTCGAGCGATTGAAAACCAATGTTATGTCCTGGCGGCCAATCAGTGTGGTGTTCACAGTCAGGGACGCGAAACTTGGGGGCACTCCATGATTATCGATCCATGGGGTGATATCATCGCTAAAGCGGGTAAGGTTCCGAGTATTATTATGGCAGAGCTTAATTTGGTGCGGTTGAAAGAGATCCGCAGAGAGATGCCTTGCCTTTCCCACCGTCGGTTGTGAGCGAAAACAGGTCTGATTCGTCATACTTCTCTTGTACAGGTTCACGGCCTCTCATACCATAGCCATAAGATAAGCAGGAAAATCCAGAGAAATATTCATGACAGATATTCTAAATCTCGCTAAAGAGCACCTGTTGGCGCCATCGAACCTCGAAGATAAACATCTTGAACAGGTCCTTCACGGCATGCTGGGGCATCAGATTGATGCAGCAGATCTCTATTTTCAGAGCAGTCGGCACGAAGGGTGGGTGTTAGAAGACAGCATCGTCAAAGAGGGTAGTTTCAATGCCGACCGTGGTGTCGGCGTGCGCTCCATGAGTGGTGAAAAAACCGGGTTTGCCTATGCCAATGATATCGAGCTGGCGGCCCTGGAAACGGCAGCCGGTGCGTCAAAAAGTATTGCCCTCCAGGGGCAGTCTCGCTCGGTGCAGGCTTGGCAGCGAAGTCATCCACTCAGCCTTTATGGTGAAACCAATCCGCTGGATACCTTAACTCGAGATCAAAAGGTTGAGCTGCTAAAAAATGTCGACCAAGCGGTACGTCAAGAGGATGCGCGGGTCAAACAGGTGACCGTGAGTCTGGCCGCTGTCTATGAAACGATTCTAGTTGCGGCCAGTGATGGAACCTTGGCAGCCGATATTCGCCCATTGGTTCGTCTGAACGTTAGTGTTATTGTCGAAGAGGACGGGCGCTTGGAGCGGGGTTCCTTTGGTGGTGGTGGACGTGGTACGTACCAGAGATTTATTGATAATGAACTTTGGCGTGACTACGCACGAGAGGCGGTTCGACAAGCGATCGTGAATCTCAGTGCTGTACCTGCACCGGCAGGCATGATGCCGGTGGTGCTGGGTGCTGGATGGAACGGTGTACTGCTGCACGAAGCGGTGGGTCATGGTCTGGAAGGTGATTTTAACCGCAAAGGTAGCTCAGCTTTCTCTGGGCGTATGGGCGAGCAAGTCGCTTCTTCGCTCTGTACCATTGTGGATGACGGCACATTGCCAGGCCTTCGTGGTTCTTTGAATATGGATGATGAAGGCGTACCTTCCGAGAGTACCGTATTGATTGAGAACGGTATTCTTAAGGGCTACATGCAAGATAAGATGAATGCTCGCTTGATGAAAGGAGTCTCGACTGGTAATGGTCGTCGTGAATCCTATGCCCATCTGCCGATGCCGCGTATGACCAATACTTACATGTTGAATGGC
>JAGLCE010000121.1 GCA_023146365.1 Endozoicomonadaceae bacterium | reverse complement strand
ACAATTCTCAGTAAAAAGTTGAATCCCGAGCCTCACTCTGTGCTCTTAAGATCGGGAACTGTGCAAGCAATCAATAAGTCACGGATTCAGGTGATTATATAGAGAGCGCAATTCATTTTTATTGATATCACAGTAGATTTATTTAATTTTAATCTAAATAGATGTCCGATAGGACAATAAAGCAATCTAGGATAACTATGCAATGCTTAACAAACGTAGATTTAAAATCAATAAAACTAGACGGACAACTGTTTTATAAATTCAATTAACAGCAATAATAGCAAACCGTTGTGTTCTATCGTTTGGAGTAACAATAAATCATATCTAGCATTAGTTGACACAGATACTTGCAATAGATACGAACAGAGGCTTGAGTCAGTATCTGCAGCTACAAAACGTTCAATTGAGTCAAAAAAACACAAAACTTTCTATCAATAGTTGTAAGATCCGGTTGCTTTCGCATCAACGATAATAAAGCTCACTGCACAAAATGTCACAAAATCGTTAGCTCTAAAGTTTCACTGAACAAATTTGGCCACACACAACTTATCAGGCGCCTGAATCTATGGCCAACGTGTCATTGTCTCAACACTATTACACAACAATACAAGGGCAAGGGCAAGCGCTATGTTTATTTTTTAACAGACTCGTCATGGCATGAGCCTCTACGGAATAGGCAAGTAAAAACACGTCAAGCGAACCTATACAGTGAATCGCTATACAACCATTAGATCCTCCTTGCTTTGGTATGACCCAACGTCAATCCACCCATTACCATCTTTAAAGAGGGTGTTCAAAGTTCTGTATCAGCCTAGCGAGTTATAAGCTAATGTAGTCGTCTAAGCGATTCGGATAATGGATCGCCAGCTGCGACAGCGTTAAATTCCAGTTTTGTACAGGGTACGTCCAGCGCTCTGAGGCTTTCATTATACCAGCATAGAGCAGCTTCAGTAAGCTGTTCTCATTAGCGAAGCCTCCCTTGGTTTTGGTCAGTTTTCGAAACTGCCGGTGCACGGCCTCAACGGCATTGGTGGTGTAAATAGCCTTGCGAACATAGTCGGGGTATTTAAAGTAAGCCGATAGTGTTGGCCACTTGCTCCGCCAGGATTTAATCACCATAGGGTATTTTGCACCCCATCTGTTTTCCAGCTCATCCAGCGCACTTTCTGCGGCATTGAGCGTAGCGGCTTTGTATACGCACTTTAAGTCAGCCATGAAGACCTTTTGATTTTTAGTCGCAACATACTTCAATGAATTGCGGATTTGATGAACGATACAGTGCTGAATTTCAGTGTCTGGATAGATGCTTTCAATCGCTTCGGGAAAGCCTTTCAGCCCATCCACACAGGCGATGATGATATCTTTAACGCCGCGATTGTAGAGGTCGGTAAGAACGCTAAGCCAGTGATGTGCGCCTTCATTGTCCGAAAGGTAAAGTCCCAGCAACTCTTTTTTTCCATCAATATTCAAGCCCAGAATTGTGTATATGGCCTTACTGATATAGCGACCATTTTCTTTAATTTTATAATGAATGGCATCGAGCCAAACAATGGGATAAACCGCCTCCAGATCGCGCTCACGCCAAGCCTGCAGTTCAGGCAATAACTTATCAGTAACGGCGTTGATGGTGCCGTTAGACAGCGACATTCCGTAAATGTCGACGATGTGAGTGCGAAACTCTTGATAACTATTGCCGAGCGCAAATAGAGCGAGCACCTTGCGCTCTAGCTCGTCAGTTAGTTGAGTCTGATATTTTTTGACGATTTGAGGCTCATAATTACCAGCGCGGTCTCGCTGTGTCTTCAGTTCAAAGCTCCCCGCAGGACTCTTCATTTGCTTGCTACTAGTGCCATTCTTGCGGTTTGGCTCGCTTTCATTGGCGAGGTGTTCATCCAGCTCCGCCTGCATAGCGGCTTCGGTGAGTTGCTTGATGATCGGTGTGAGAATGCCATCTTTTCCGGTAAGGTCTTTGCCTTCACGCAGCGCTTTGAGAGCGGTATTCATATCGAAAGTTGGTGTTGTCATAGTCATCTCTTTTTCTAAGTTTAAAGAAATGACACAGAATTGTGAACACTACCTCTTTAAATGGATGCAACCTAGATGTCCAGCATTAGTAACACTGCATAATATAAACATAGTAATTCTTAGTGCTTTTTAATTGAACTTTTATGTGTCATCTCACTCTACCCTACAGTATGGGACTATTTTTTTTATTTTTTATTTTTATTTTTTATTTTTTATTTTTCTATGAATGTCTATTTATTAATTATATTACGGGCTAAAAGGTACCCTGTATGAACCCAACAATAATCAGTCATCCTGCTTGTTCAAGTATCAGCAACACCAACAAAACATGTTATGAATTATCAAACGATACGTCTGCCCGATGGGCTTCACTTGGTACAAGAAATCTACAGAAAATAATATCGCCAGAGGCTATTTTATGCTCATCAGGTAAGGGGTACTTTCTCTCTTCTGATAATGATATTCACTGCGTACGATGCCACAGAACCGTTAGATTGAATGATGCCGAAGCTGAGCTAGCTGATTCGGACAGCATGAGTTGTCCCTTATGCAAAGATATCTTTGATGTTAAACACAATACTGGAAACACACACAAAACCTCATTTAAAAGGCAATTCTATGGTTTTGTGCCAGCCTATTTTCGCACTATGATCACTCCCTTGACTGATGATCCATTTAAAGGGGCTGACTGCAATCCTACGTTTATGGATATATGCGCACTTGTGGCCAACATCTATTATCCTCCCGCGTCTTATTTTATCTCTGCTATACAGATAGCCACATTTGTCTATGTATTCGTTAACATTCCCGTTGCTGAAGCAAAAGCTATTGAAAACGTAATAGAAATCGATAAGTTTGAAACGCTTCGGAAGATTGGAAAGGATAATGACTATCGATCAGACGGAAATTTTATTCTTACTAAAGACCTTGTTGCCGATGAAGCTGGCTATCCTGTCATAGACTATTTCACCGGTTCTTTAGATGGGGACGGGTACACTATTTCAAACCAAAGCGGATGCCTAATACGACACTTTGAAGGGCATGGAATCATTGGAAACCTTCTATTTAACGACTCACATAGCACCAGTGCATCCAATCTCCCATTAGTGGCCAAGATGGTAAGTGGCCATGCTGTTCTGAAAAACATTCGGGTAAATGGTTATACATCGCATATGAAACAACATGATATAAAAGTAGGAATAATTGCTGAAACGCTCTCTGACTTTGCACGAATGGAAGATTGCAGCTTGGTAAACGCCAATATTAAACTAGTGGGGTTAGGGCAAGGTTTCGGTTTCTTGGTGTTCAAAATGAAAGGAAATTCTTTCGCTAAGAATAACATGATTATAAATGTCAATGTTTCTGCCTACAATAATATACCCCCCGACGGGGAACCGAGGCAGTGCAGTCTTGGTAGTATTGTTGGGATGTATGATCAAAGCGTTAGCAACAATATCACGGCGATTAACTGTAATTTCAAAATATCTGATGCCTACCGTTCACATATCACTCTCGGAGTAGTAGTGTTATATAACACTGCTCAGAACCACGAGGTTCTGGCTATCCACTGTGAAATCGATGTAAATCATCTCCAATCAAGTATCGGTTTTGGGACAGCAAATGCGTATGGCGGCGGTACTATGAGCAACAAACACATGGCTATCGGCTCTAATATCAAAGCAAAGGAAGGTGGCATACATGCTGCTATTGGTGTAGGAAATGTAGAAGGAAAAGCAATCAGTAATAATAACATAGCGGTTAACTCTGATATCAAACTGGAGGGGGTTTACTCACATGTTGCTGCTGGGATAGGAAATAGCGTTGGGGACAGCAGCAGTGTCAACAATATAGTTAGTAACACTAGCATTTGGGTATCGAATACATTCTCATCATTAAATGTTGGAGTAGGGAACTCGTATCCTTTCGACCCAACGCACAATATAATTATCGAGTCTACTTTTTCAACACTGAAATTTTCGCATGAAATAGCCTATCTAGGTCCGCATAATAGGAGCACTGCTTGCCATAACTTGTCATACCAACACTATCGTACTGGATTTTTAAATGACAATTGCACCCTTAATCAGCAGACTGTTAACTCTTATATAAATGCAATGACTAGTTGGAATACGACCACTCTGAATATAGGGAGAGTAATAAAAACACTCGATCCAGTGAGTGTGATAACGCCAACGCCAACGCCAACGCCAACGGCTACGGCAATGCCAACGCCAACGCCAACGGCAACGGCAACGGCAACGGCAACGATAC
>JAGLCE010000120.1 GCA_023146365.1 Endozoicomonadaceae bacterium | reverse complement strand
ATAATGTCGTCATGCAAAGGTCTCTAAGTATTGTTTAAGTATCGTTTAAGTTTTTTGAGGATAAATTCAGGAAAGTTGATGAGCCTATGGGACCTATGGAAATAGTGCAGACAATTTTGGCGTTCATCGTCACCATTGGCCTGTTGGTTAGTATTCATGAGTACGGGCATTTCTGGGTGGCTCGTCGCTGTGGCATCAAGGTGTTACGTTTCTCTATTGGGTTTGGTAAGCCTTTGTTTACTTGGCATGATCGACACGGTATAGAGTTCGTCATCGCCATGATTCCGCTGGGCGGCTATGTGAAAATGCTCGATGAGCGTGAAGGGCCCGTCACTGAGGAGGAGAAAGGCCAGGCGTTTAATAATCAGTCTGTCTATGCTCGTATTGCCGTTGTGATGGCGGGGCCACTCGCCAATTTTCTGTTGGCGATTGTCGCGCTCTGGTTGATGTATCTGGTCGGGATTAAAACGGTGGTCCCTGTGGTGGGTGATGTGATTCCTGAATCGCCAGCAGCGGTTGCAGGTGTTGATGCAGGGTTTGAAGTGGTCAGTGTTGATGGAAGAAGCACTCCGTCTTGGCATGCTATCAATATGGCTTTGCTCGCACTTTTGGGTGAGTCGACCCAGGTGACGATCGGCCTCAAACCGTTTGGGCAGTTGGATGAGGCTACGCAGTATTCTGATGTTCATCTCAGCCATTGGTTAATCGGCGAAAAGAGCATCGACCCGCTGCATTCGCTGGGGGTCGTGCCCTGGCATCCTGACGTGCCTGCTGTGATAGGTCAGATTCTGGAGAATGGAGCGGCAGAAAAAGCCGGTCTTCTCATTGGAGATGCCGTGTTATCTGTGAATGGACAGAGTATTCATGACTGGCAACACTGGGTGGAAACGGTTAGGGATAATCCTGATATAGCGATGCAGATTGAGCTTGAAAGAGGCGGTGATCGTCGTAGCGTGACGGTGGTGCCGGACGAGAAAATGTTAGCCGATGGCGAGAAAATTGGGTACATTGGTGCGGGTGCGGTGCCCTTCGAGTGGCCGACGGACCGTCTGCGGAATATCTCCTATGGTGCTGTCGATGCCTTGGGCGCTGCCGTTGGCGACACTTGGAGGCTGACGACACTGACGCTGGATTCTATCCGAAAGATGGTGATTGGACTGGTGTCGATTAAGCATCTCAGCGGTCCCATTACGATAGCGAAGGTGGCTGGGGCATCATTTAAATCAGGTCTGGAAAGTTTTTTGAGCTTCTTGGCTATGTTGAGCGTTAGTCTTGGTGTTTTAAATTTGTTGCCTATCCCCGTACTGGACGGGGGGCATTTACTGTATTGTCTGGCAGAGTTGGTGAGTGGTCGTCCCGTATCGGAAAGAGTGCAGATGATAGGTGTACGTGTTGGTATGACATTCATTCTCGGGCTTATGTTGGTTGCTCTGTATAATGATTTGAGTCGGCTGTGACCGAAGGGAGAGTTTTGGTGTAGTCTCCTTGGCTGTTCGGCTTTACGACCCATTGTTGGAAGAACGGATTCCATGAATCGATTATTGCTACTTCTTGTTGTTGTTGCCGGTTTTATCGCCACCGAACAGGTGAATGCTTTTCTCATCCATGACATTCGGTTGGAGGGGTTGCAACGTATTTCGGCCGGTACGGTATTTAATGCATTGCCTGTTAGCATTGATGATGAGGTGAATGCTTCTGAGTTGGCCGATGCTGTGCGTGCTCTGTTTAAAATCGGTTACTTTCAGGATATACAGATGGGGCGTGACGGTGACGTATTGGTGATCACCGTGGTTGAGCGACCTTCCATTAGAGAGATCAAGATTGAAGGCAATAAGGCTATCAAGGGAGAAGACTTGAAGAAGGGGCTGAAGCAGTCCGGTCTGGCGGAGGGCGAGGTGTTCCAGCAGGCGACACTGGATACGATCCGGCTGGAACTTGAACGTCAATATGTGGCGCAGGGGCGTTATGGTGCCAGTATCAAGGCCAATGTTGAACCGAGACCAAGAAATCGGGTTGACATCACCATCGATATCAAGGAAGGCAGGGTTTCTGCTATCAAGCATATCAATATTGTGGGTAACAAGGTCTTCAGTAATGAGGATTTAATGGGTCTATTTGAGTTGAAGTCGTCCAATTGGCTCTCTTTCTATTCTAATGACGACAGGTACTCTCGGGAAAAACTCTCAGGAGATCTTGAACGTTTGCGTTCTTGGTATCTTGATCGTGGTTACATCAACTTCAATATCAATTCCACTCAAGTGGCCATTACGCCGAACAAGGAGAGTGTTTATATCACGGTGAATGTGGATGAAGGGGAGATGTTTAGTGTTAATGAGGTCAAGTTGGCCGGCGATTTGGTGGTATCGGAAGAGCAGATCAATGCACTGTTGCTGGTTAAAAGTGGACAAACTTTCTCACGTAAGCTAATTGGAACAACGGAAAATCTGATCAATCGCCGTCTTGGGAGTGAAGGCTATTCGTTCGCTAATGTAGCAGGTATACCGCAGCCTAATGAAGATGGCCACACGGTTGATATCACATTTTTTGTTGAGCCTGGGCGTCGTACCTATGTTCGCCGCATTAACTTCGAGGGTAACACTAAAACAGAAGATGAAGTGCTGCGTCGAGAAATGAGACAGATGGAAGGCGCTACCGCTTCGACGTACAAAATTGAGCAGTCCAAGCTACGTTTGAATCGCTTGGGTTATTTCAAAGATGTGGCCAGTGAAATCGTACCTGTTGCGGGGACTAATGATCATGTGGATGTGAATTACACAGTTGAGGAGCAGCCGTCTGGATCCATTACTGCCAGTATCGGTTACTCTCAGGGCGATGGTTTGATTTTGGGTGGCTCTATCAGTCAGAGCAACTTCTTGGGTACCGGTAACCGAGTGTTATTATCTGCCAACTCCAGTCAATATCGTAATATCTATAATTTTGGTTTTACCGATCCCTTCTACACCGTCGATGGTGTGAGTCGTGGTTTCAATATCTATTACAGCGAGACAGATTACGACGAAACAGACGTAGCTGATTACAACGTTGATACCATGGGCGTAGACATGACGTTCGGGTTTCCGATATCGGAAACCAGCGCTCTCAACTTTGCGGTGGGTGTTGAAAATTCCACGATCAAAGAAGGGGATGAACCGACTTGGGTGGTTCACGAGTTTCTGAAGAGCGAAGGCGATGAATTCACTAATGTCACGGGTTCGCTTGGCTGGTCTGAATCAACGCTGAACCATGGCCTACTGCCGACTCGCGGTCATTCTCAAAAGATTTCCATGGAAATAACGCTGCCGGGCAGTGACCTCCTCTCTTACAAGTTGCACTACCGAGGCCAGTATTTCTACCCGATGAGCAGTGACTATACCCTTCGATTCCATACGCGCATGGGTTACGGTGACGCTTATGGTTCTACCAATGGGCTGCCATTCTATGAGAACTTCTATGGTGGTGGCTTTGGTTCTGTGCGAGGCTATAAAGATCATACTTTGGGGCCAAGAGCGCGACATACTGCTAGTGGCGATTATAACCCTGTCGGCGGTAACGTGCAGGTTGAGGGCGGTATGGAATTGCTGTTCCCGCTTCCGTTTTTCAATGATCAACGTTCCATGCGAACGGTGATCTTCCTTGATTTTGGTAATATTTTTGATTTCGATTGCAGCAACGAAAAAGACCCTATCAGTGGTAAGGATCAGGTCGAAATGTGTACCAAGCCTAAGATTGCTGATCTGCGTTATAGTGCCGGTGTTGGCATGACTTGGATTACACCGATGGGCCCCTTGACATTCAGTTTGGCCAAAGCCCTAAATTCTAAGGATGATGATGATACTCAAATATTCCAGTTCTCTCTGGGTGCGCCCTTTTAATTAAGCTCTGTCAGGGATCGTTAACCGATTTCTGATGACTTTTTCGAAGCAAGGCGGTAGCCTTGTTTTTTTGGCAGTTGTCGATCTTATTGCGTGCTGAAAAGAGCGCACTGGATAAGGTCGATGGGGCGATAGTTTAAATGTATGGAAAAACTGGGAGTATCGATGTTACGTCATATTCAATATGCCGTTTTTGCTATGGTTTTGGCGGCACCCCTCGTTAATGCTGAAACATCGGGTCGTATCGGCGTTGTCAATTCTCAAATGGCGATGCTGGAATCGGTGGCTGCAAAGCAATATGCTCAAATATCTGAAAAGCAGTTTGGCGAACAAATCAAAAAACTGAAGCGTCTGGAAAGCCAATATAAGGCATTGTCTGCTCAGCTTGAAAAAGATGGACTCACTATGAGCGAGGCCGGACGTGCCAAGGTGCAGTTGGAGATGCGTCGTAAAAAGGAAGACTGGGACTATCAAGCGAACCAGGTGAAGGCAGAAAAAGCAGAAGCTGACCATGCAGAATTGGCTAAATTACAGCCTCAACTAGAAGAGGCTATTCAGGCGGTTGCCAAGAGTGAAGGTTATGATCTGGTGTTTGAGCGGGCCGCAGCACGATTCGTTCAGCCGGACAATGACCTGACTCTCAAGGTGATTGATAAGATGAATCGATTGATAGCCAGTCAAAAATAATAAACCGATGGAAGAGTAGTATGCTCTGCGATGAATCTGAAAAACACTTCACTCTGGCGGAGCTGACTGCGTTTGTCGGTGCTGATGTTCAGGGAGATGGCGATATTGTGATCCATCGACTGGCGACATTGGAGGAGGCAGGCAAAGGATCGCTTAGCTTTCTATCTAACCCAATCTATACAAAACTTTTGTTAACCACGAAAGCGTCCGCACTCATTTTGAGTCCTGAGATAGCTCAGACCTATGAAGGCAATGCGCTGGTTATCCATAATCCCTACTTGGCTTATGCTCGTATTTCCCGTCTCTTTGAGTGGACGCTTGCCACCTGTGATGTGCATCCGACGGCGTGGATTCATGAGAGTGCCGTTGTCAGTCCTGACGTCAGAATCGGTCCCCATGTGACGATTGAGGCAGGTGCTGTGATTGCGGCCGGTGCCACTATTGCTGCAGGGTCAGTCATCGGTCATCACAGCGTGATTGGGAAAGATACGATAATACATTCAAACGTTACTATTTATCACGGCGTTCTTGTGGGTGACCGCTGTATATTGCATAGCGGTGCGGTGCTGGGGTCTGATGGCTTTGGCTTCGCCCATGATGAGAGTCAGGGTTGGGTTAAGATTGCCCAGCTTGCTGGCGTTGTGGTCGGTGATGATGTTGATATAGGTGCAAACGTTAGCATTGATCGTGGTGCATTGGTCGATACGGTGATTGGCAATGGCGTGATCATTGATAATCAGGTTCATATTGCTCACAATGTTGTGATTGGTGAAAAAACGGCCATTGCCGGTTGTTCCGCTATTTCCGGAAGTACTCGCATTGGCCGACACTGCACTATCGGGGGTGGTAGTTGCATCGCTGGCCATTTGAACATTGTTGATGGTGTCCACCTGGGAGGCATGGCAGCGGTGACGAACTCCATTACTGAACCAGGGCATTACTCATCCGGAACCGTGGGCTGTATGCCGGTGAAGATGTGGCGTAAGAGCACGGTTCGTTTTCGCCAGCTGGATGATATCGCCAGACGTCTCAAGAAGCTTGAGAAAACGTTGGATTAAAACAATATGAAGTGCAGATGCCTCAATAGGGATTCTGTTTTTTTAGGTGGTTAGCGGTTTTTTTTCTTATTGATATCGTACGATGACTGACAGCTAAAAGTTCCGCATGATTATTGTCTGTTTCTTCGGAGAACTGATTGACACATGATGCTTATAGATGAAATACAAACGTTGCTGCCCCAGCGTTTTCCTTTTTTGCTGGTAGACAGGGTCGTTAGTATTGATTTGGAGAACAGCACGATTGATTGCTACAAGAATGTGACGGCCAATGAAGAGTTTTTTAATGGCCACTTTCCTGAGCATCCAGTGATGCCTGGGGTGCTGATTATTGAGGCGATGGCACAAGCTGCAGGTCTACTCGGGTTTACCATGGGAGGCAAGACTGAAGATAGCTCTGTGTATTATTTTGCTGCTGCAGACAAAGTGCGTTTCCGTCAACCCGTGGTGCCCGGTGATCGGTTGCAATTAATCGCTGAGTGCTTGGGACACAAACGTGATATCTGGAAATTTTCTTGTAAGGCGTTGGTTGATGATAAACTGGCAAGCTCTGCTGTGATTATCTGTGCGAAAAAGGACGCCTTAACTTGATCGACTCTCGTGCAATTATTCACCCGTCTGCGCAACTGGACAGTGATGTTGAAGTAGGGCCGTTTACAGTGATTGGTTCTGATGTTGAAATCGGGGCGGGTACCAAGATTCACTCCCATGTAGTGATTAAGGGGCCGACACGTATCGGTCAAAACAACAGGATTTTTCAGTTTTCTTCAGTGGGCGAGGATTGCCAGGATCAGAAGTACGCCGGTGAATCGACCCGGCTTGAGATCGGCGATAACAATATTATCCGTGAAGGGTGTACCCTTCATCGTGGTACGGTACAAGACATGAGTCTGACAAAAATTAACAATAATAATTTGCTGATGGCTTACGTTCATATAGCGCATGATTGCGTTGTGGGTGATCACTGTGTTTTGGCCAATAATGCTGCGATAGCAGGCCATGTAGTGATTGGTGATGGTGTCATTTTGGGTGGGATGACTGCGGTTCATCAGTTTTGTCAGATTGGCGCCTACAGCATGAGTGCCGCTCACAGTGCGATTTTCAAAGATGTTCCTGCTTTTGTTCTGGTGAGTGGTAATCCGGCAGAAGCGCATGGTATGAATTTTGAGGGTATGCGTCGCCGTGGATGGAACGATTCTGTGATTCGTAGCCTGCGTCAGGCCTACAAGGTGGTTTACCGTAAGGGTCTCAAAACGTCTCAGGCTGTTGCAGTGTTGCAGGCGATGACGGTTGAAACTACTGAAGTGCAGTTGCTGGTCGACTCCCTGCAGTCATCCACCCGAGGAATTACCCGTTAATGGTTGACATACCGGAATATTTTGGATGACTAAGCGTGTTACGATCGCCATGGTTGTCGGCGAAGCGTCTGGTGATATTCTGGGCGCCGGATTGATCCACTCTCTCAAACAGCGGTTGCCGAATGCCCGTTTTGTTGGCATTGGTGGAGCCGGTATGTTGGCCGAAGGCTTTGAAAGCCTTTTCCCCATGGAGCGTCTGTCTGTGATGGGGTTGGTCGAAGTGCTCGGTCGTTTAAAAGAGCTGTTGTCTATCAGAAAGTCGTTGGTGGATCATCTCTCTGTCGAGAGGCCGGCGTTGTTTATCGGTATCGATGCGCCAGACTTCAATCTGCCGCTTGAACAGAAACTTCACGATGTTGGTATTACCACCGTTCACTACGTCAGCCCCTCCATCTGGGCGTGGCGACAGCGTCGTGTTCTGAAAATCAAGCACTCCACCCACCACATGCTCACGCTGTTGCCGTTTGAAGCGCAGTTTTATGAAGAGCATACTATCCCGGTAACATTTGTCGGGCATCCGCTTGCTGATAGCATTCCTCTGCATATCGATGTGGCTAGTGCTCGTCAGGCGCTGGGTTACGATGACGATGATCGGGTGGTTGTGCTGATGCCAGGTAGTCGTGATGCTGAGGTTAAACGTCTGGGGCCACTGTTTCTGGATGCTGCCCAGCGCATGCTGCAACAGCATTCGACACTGAAATTTGTCATTCCCTGCGTTAATGAGCTGCGGCGACAACAGATTGAACGCTATTTGTCAGAGCGTCAGGCGTTACCGGTTAAGTTGCTGGATGGGCAATCACATCTGGCGATGGCAGCGGCAGATGGTATTTTACTGGCGTCAGGAACAGCTACGCTGGAGGCGATGCTGCATAAGAAACCGATGGTTGTCAGTTATCAGGTCGCCTGGTTGACCTATAAGATTTTGCGATGCATGGTGAAGTCCGAATGGGTTTCCTTGCCTAACCTGCTGGCGGGACATGCGTTGGTGCCTGAAATCCTTCAGGATGAAGCGACCCCTGAGCGACTGGCGCAAGAAACGCTGGATGCCATGAACAACAGTGTGCGTAGCCAGAAGCAGGCGAAACAATACATGGCCATTCATAAAACGTTGCGACGTAATGCCAGTGCGCAAGCCTCAGACGCTGTGATGGCACTGTTAAACCATCAATCGACAGAGGTGACCCTTGCAGCAGAGTGAACGGTCTTTTTGGGTGTCTGATACTGAAGCTATCATTGCTGGTGTTGACGAAGTCGGGAGGGGGCCTCTTTGTGGTCCAGTCGTGACCGCCGCTGTTATTTTGGATCCTTTGCGTCCTATTGATGGGCTGAATGACTCGAAAAAGCTCACGGAACGTCGTCGTGAGATACTGTTTGATCTCATAAAAGAGCGTGCTTTGGCTTGGTCGTTGGGGCGAGCTGAGGTGGAAGAGATAGATCAGATCAATATATTGCAGGCAACTATGCTGGCCATGCAGCGTGCTGTTGCAGGTTTGTCAATCAATCCTACTCTGGCGTTGATCGATGGCAATCGTTGCCCGAAACTACCTTGCGCAGCGAAGGCCGTGATCAAGGGAGATAGCCGAGTGCCTGAGATTGCAGCGGCCTCTATTCTGGCTAAGGTGACACGAGATCGAGAGATGCAGGTGCTTGATCAACAATATCCGGGCTATGGTATTGCCAAGCATAAAGGGTATCCGACCCGTGAACATTTGGATGCATTGGCCAGACTGGGTGTTACGTCCGATCATCGACGCTCGTTTCGTCCCGTGCGTGAGCGGATTGAATGTTCACCTGCTTGAATGGTTCCCGCCATAGTTAATCGACTGACGCTCTCTTTCATCAGGGTCGGCAGTGATTCTGTTTTTTCTTTTAGGCTTGTGTCATGACAACCCAGTTTGTTCATCTTCGTCTGCATTCTGAATTTTCATTGGTGGATGGTCTCGTTCGAGTCAAACCGTTGATGGCGGCAATGGCTGAGCGAGGCATGGCGGCTGTGGCTGTCACTGATCAGTCCAATATGTGTTCGCTGATCCGTTTTTATCAGTCGGCTCAGCGGGCGGGTGTCAAACCGATCTGCGGATGTGATGTCTGGCTGGAAAATAGTGATCCGGCTGAGCCACCCACCCATACTATTCTGCTCTGCATGAATGAGCAGGGTTATCGCAACCTGATGGAGATCGTGGCGAGCAGTTATCAGACGAACCAGCGTCAAGGTCGGGCGCAGGTTAAGCGTCAGTGGATCATGGATAAATCTGAGGGGCTTATCGTGCTCTCAGGCGCAAGCCAGGGAGAGATTGGTCAGAAGTTACTGGCAGGGAATATGAAAGAGGCGGAGCGACTCTTGAAAGAGTGGCAAGTGGTATTGGGTGATCGTTTTTATCTGGAGATACAGCGTACTGGTCGAGTGGGTGATGAAAATTATCTGCATGCGGCGGTTGATCTTGCGACTCGCTGTCAGTGTGCCGTTGTCGCCACCAACGACGTGATGTTTATGGATCAGAGTGATTTCGATGCCCATGAAGCGCGATTCTGTATTGGTGAAAGTTGCGTGCTTGACGATCAGCAACGACTTCGTCCCTACAGTGAGGAGCAGTATTTCAAAACAGCGGAAGTGATGGCAGAACTCTTTTCCGATATTCCTGAAGCCATTACCAATACCGTTGAAATTGCCAAACGTTGCAGTGTAAATGTGCCGTTGGGAACGCATCATCTGCCCGAATATCCGGTGCCTGAAGGCAAGAGCATGGAACAGTTTTTTCGTGAGTTTTCGGTGAAAGGGCTGGAGGAGCGTCTTGAAGTTATCCTCGATAAGACTGATTCGGAATTTGAGAGCAAGCGACAGGTTTATTACGACCGTCTGAATTTTGAGCTGGATATTATTCTTCAAATGGGGTTTCCGGGCTATTTCTTGATCGTTATGGACTTTATTCAGTGGTCAAAAGCGAATGGAATTCCGGTGGGTCCAGGTCGAGGATCCGGCGCTGGGTCGCTGGTGGCTTATGCCCAGAAGATCACCGACCTAGATCCGTTGGAGTACGACCTGCTGTTCGAACGATTCCTCAATCCCGAACGGGTATCCATGCCTGACTTTGATGTCGACTTTTGCATGGAAAATCGGGATAAGGTCATTGATTATGTGTCGCGTACCTATGGGCGTGATGCGGTCTCCCAGATTATTACTTTCGGTACCATGGCGGCCAAAGCGGTCGTTAAGGATGTCGCCCGTGTGCAGGGTAAATCCTATGGTATGGCGGATCGTCTTTCCAAGCTGATTCCCTTTGAAGTGGGTATAACGCTGAAAAAGGCGTTTGACCAAGAGGAAGGGTTGCGTGAATTCCTCGAACATAATGAGGATGCTCAGGAAGTTTGGGAGATGGCACTCAAGCTTGAGGGGATTACCCGTAACGTTGGTAAGCATGCCGGCGGCGTCGTGATTGCACCGACCAAATTGACCGATTTTTCTCCACTCTACTGCGATGAGAGTGGTCATGGTCTAGTCACCCAGTATGACAAAAATGATGTCGAAACCGCCGGTCTGGTGAAATTTGACTTTTTGGGGCTTCGGACGCTGACCATTGTTGACTGGACTCTCAAAATGATCAATCCGCGCCTGGAACAGCAGGGGCATCCAGCGATCGATATCATGAAGATTGATCTGGCAGACCAGCGATCATACGCTCTGCTGAAGAAGGCTGAGACAACGGCGGTGTTCCAGCTGGAATCCCGTGGTATGAAAGACCTGATCAAACGGCTTCAGCCGGACTGTTTTGAAGATATCATCGCCTTGGTGGCTTTGTTCAGACCTGGGCCGTTGCAGTCAGGCATGGTCGATAACTTCATCAATCGTAAGCATGGTCGCGAGAAGCTCTCTTACCCTGATGCTCAGTATCAGCATGAATGGCTCAAACCGATCCTTGAGCCCACCTACGGCATCATCCTGTATCAGGAGCAGGTGATGCAAATTGCCCGAGTGTTGGCGGGTTACACATTGGGTGGAGCAGACATGCTGCGGCGTGCTATGGGCAAGAAGAATCTGGAGGAGATGGCCAAACAGCGTTCAATCTTTGCTGATGGTGCAAAAGGCCAGGGAATAGACTCTGATCTAGCCATGAAAATCTTTGATTTGGTGGAAAAGTTTGCCGGGTATGGTTTCAATAAGTCGCACTCTGCCGCTTATGCTCTGGTTTCTTATCAAACGCTGTGGCTTAAAACACATTATCCGGCAGAGTTCATGGCGGCGGTTATGTCGTCGGATATGCAGAATACGGATAAGGTCGTCACTTTTATTGAGGAGTGTCGAAATATGGGGTTGACCGTGTTGTCGCCTGATGTAAACAGCGGTAGCTATATGTTTGCTGTTAACGATGAGGGCCATATCGTTTACGGTCTGGGGGCGATAAAAGGGGTGGGCGAAGGGCCTATTACCACGATTGTAGAAGCGCGTCAGCAGAGTGCATTCAAAGATATTTTTGATTTTTGCCAACGAATAGACAGTAAAAAAGTGAACAAGCGCTGTCTGGAAGCGTTGATACGCTCTGGGGCGCTTGATAGGCAGGGACCTTACTCCAGTGAGACGAACAAGCTGAATCTCAACCGATCAGTGCTGAATGCCAGCATGGAAAAGGCTGTCAAGGCAGCAGAACAGTCAGCCCACAGTCTGAACAGTGGGCTTGGAGACTTGTTTGGTGGTCTGATTTCTGAAAAGAATGTAGATGTCTACAGCCATTATGATCAAGTTCAGGAGTGGGCGGATAAAGAGCGACTGAGTGGTGAGAAAGAGACGCTGGGACTGTATTTGACCGGTCACCCTATTGATGAGTATGAAAAAGAGATTCGGCATTTTGTTCGTAATCGAGTGGTTGATCTTCAGCTCGGACGGGACAAAGTCAATATCGCCGGTTTTATCGTGGCTCTGCGAGTAATGAAAAACAAGCGCGGCGACAAGATGGGGTTTATTACCTTGGATGATCGTAGCGGCAGAATTGAAGTGTCCATTTTTTCAGAGGTATTCACTAAACATCAACATCTGTTGGTCAAGGATACTCTGGTGATCGTTGAGGCAGAGATCAGTATGGATGATTATTCCGGTTGTCAGAAGGCGGTTGCCAAGAAGGTGCTTAGCCTGGTAGAGGCTCGTTCTCACTATGCTAAAGAGATTGAAATTGTGATTAATCGGGCGGATTGTTGTACCAGTTTTGAGCAACGACTCCAGCAGGTGTTTACTGATCATAATGGCCAAACACCGATCAGCATACAGTATGAGCGTGTAGATGCCCGAGCCAAAATACGATTAGGTGATCAGTGGCAGGTGAGTCCTCATGATGAGCTGCTGCAAAAGCTTAGGGGGCAATTTGGCAAAGATCGAGTCAATATTGTTTATGGTTGATCATAATGGCGATTATGGATCGTAAGCAATGTTTGAGAATCATGAATATTGCTCGGCGTGAAATCGTAGGTTTTATAACTTCCTTTTGGTCTATTCAATCTTCAAAAGATACCGTCAGTCAATCGATTTATTTTCAATAGATTCCTGAAACGCCAGGCACTGATTCGTTGATGCTTAAATCAACAAAGCGACGAAATAATCAATCTTTTGCTAACTATTTTTTTAATTAGAGTCATTCAATCTGTATCATATTTGAATTAACAAGGCTGTAAATATAATTAAGAGTGGCCAAACTTTTTCGTCATAGCGTTTTCTGTGTATGTGAATCAGTATTGATTTAATAAGGATGTAATTAATAATTAATAATTA
>JAGLCE010000012.1 GCA_023146365.1 Endozoicomonadaceae bacterium | reverse complement strand
CCGGTGGCAAACGCATATGAAGCTTTAATGGGTGATAAAAATTTACCGGTAAGTGATGTTTTCTATGAAAGTAATCGTTTGAAAGTGGAAGGAGTAGATTATCATCGTAACGCATTTAACGCACTTGAACAATTGATTTTAAAGGAACCTGAATTGTGAGAATAAGTGACCAGAGACTGTAAATAACTCTGTGTATTTGCATTAGTTAAACTATGAACTGCATAACTTAATGGTTAGGATTTATTGGAAACTTTAAGAAGTGCAGGGTCAGGTCTTGTTTTGGGCTTTATTGCTTGGGACATGGTGTCCGAGCACCATCTGTGGAATAAATTGTTGGCGGATATTAATCGTCAGCTTGAAGCCAAAAACATCATCATGAGCGAAGGTCGCATTAGTTACGCTTATGGTTGTCGCTCAACAGTTCTTTCTTAATCACTATCGATAATAGTAGGTTCCCTTTGCATGACCCAATAAGACTTACCATAATCAAGCAAGATAGAGTGACCTTGTTTAATTTCATTGGTAGATAGCACGAATACTACATATCCATTGATATGGTTATGAGTAAGAAATGAAACATTATGCGGGGGATATGGACGCTTCCGTTGATAATCGGTGTTGGCATTGATTAAGCTTGTGACATTGCCATAACAATATCCTGATATAAACCATTGTGGTGTTATGCCAACAGCGTAAGTATCTTGAGGTAGTGTCTTATCGGATTCACTCTCGAGCATCAAGCGACCCGCATAATGACCTAATATAGTCCATTTATGAATGTCGCAGGTAGCTATAACTCCATTTCTACCTTTTAGAGCTGACTCTTCATCTCCATCACAAACGATATCTTTCATATATCTATTTAAGTGTTGTTCTATTTCATCAGAACTCAAGCTTATGTAGCTGTCGATCTGTTTCTTTAAATTTCCTTTTATTTTATTGTTTGGTTTTTTCGTTTTTATTGGTCGGCGTATACCTTTAAAATTTGTGCTTATCAGATATTCATCTTCTATACCAGAATAGTCATTTTGCCAAATTGGAGCCTTGTTACTCCATGTGTGTGGATTAGGATTAATTTCTTGCTTTATAGTAGTAAGATCAATATTTTTACTGTGTGCAGTTGTCGTGTGGCTATCAAACGAAGACGAAAATCGGTAAGTTTGGTTGCAAATTGTACATTTAAATTTGTGATTAGAGTTATGCAGCTTTTTTTGATGTTCAATAAGATTATCGTCGTTTATAAATGTCCATTGACATTGTTTGCATGTGAAAGTTTTATCATGTATATAAAATAAATGATCTTTAAAAGCTTTGCTTGCCATACACGTAAACGGGCAGTATATGCATGCAAAAAACTTACTATGTGATTGATGAGAATTAGCTATATGGGTTTTCAGTTTCTTTAAATTAATAGTGCTTATGTGACATTTTCTGAAAGGGCATGTATGGTGTTTATTATGAATAACAGTCGCAGGGCTAGTCAGTGTTTGTGGTTTCAATGTTTTGAGTCCTTTTCTATTAGTTGCCGGCACATGATCATGGATGACTTCATTTGTAGCGTGTGCTCTTTTTTTGTGCGTATTAAGAATAGACAAACACCAAAAAGTTTTTTTGCAAATTATACATTTGTTTTTGTATTTGGGATTATGTTTATTTATTATATGTTCCGTCAGCACATTATCGGTTTCGAAGAATAAATAACATTGTTCGCATTGATGATATATATTATGTTTACGGTATAAATGATCTTTAATTTGTTGGACATGGTAACTTATTTTTTGGCAGCATTCGCATTCAAAAATATTCTTCTTTGAGCGATGAATATTAGAAATATGGTTTTTCATTTTATTTAAATTATCAGTGCGCATGGCACAGTCGGTGTAGAAGCATTTATAGTTTTTATTAACAGTATTAACAGTATTAACAGTAGTTTGTAGTCTCAGTGGAACGGTTGTTTTTGGATTTTCCGTCATATGATTATCGATGTCTGTATTGATACGGTGACTTCGTGTGTGAATTTTAAGCCAAGATGGATGTTTAAAAGTCTTGTGGCAAATTGTACATTCGAATTTGTTGTATCGGTTATGATTGATGTTCCTATGTTCCGTAAGATTCTTATTACTTATGAAGAGCGATGAGCAATTGACACATTCAAATTTTTTGCTATGTTCATGGAGTAAATGATCTATAAATGCTTTTCTTTTAATAAATGTCTTATGGCAGTATGTGCATTCATTAATGCTCTTATATTCTGCATGAATATTAAAAACATGGCTTTTAAATTCCTTTAAATTGGCGACTTTTATGCGACACTTGTATACGGGGCATATATAACAAGTAGGTTGATTTTTTTTATTATGAGCAGTAGTGCTAGTAGTGCTAATAGACGTTTTTAATATTGATGACGTGGATTTTTTTTGTTTTTGCGTCACATGATTATGGATGGTTTTATCTTTATTGTGTGCAGCTTTTTTGTTATCTTTAAGCAAAGAAATAGGTGCTTTAGCAAAAGATATTTGTTTTGTTGGAGCAGTGAATTTATGTTTGACAGACACCATTTTTTTATCAGTGGTTGCTGTTTTATTCACTATTTTCAAACGTTTTTTTGGGGGTGCTGCAATTTCCTCTTGCGAAGACAAAATGCTGCTTATGTTATGTTTTTCAGTGTTATGTTTTGGTGCTGCTTTATTATGGGTTAAATTAATTGTTCTATGTGGTGATATCATTGACGTTTCCTATTAATTTATCAAGTGTATCTACTGTATATGATCATCTACTCTTATTTCAATGTTAAATTGGAAAATTGTTAGTAGAATAAACAAATAGACTAGTGGTTTAACAAAAATTAATAAAAATCTTTCGAGAATGACCCTATGTAAATTAATCGATATAATCTGTTGTCATTAGAGCAAGCAAACGCTATCTCTTCTAGTAGACCTAGTGAACGAATATTCTCATGAGTTGAATTGGATCTGTTTCATTATTGCAGACTTATACCAGTTATCAGCGGAGAGCCAACGAAAATATCAATGGCATAATTCGAAAAATATGGCCTAATAAAATGCCACTGGGTCATCTGACAGAAGCCGACATGAGGACAATGGGAGTATTGCTTAATACCATGCCCAGAAAGGTTTTAGGAGGGTGGACACCGATAGACGTCTACACAGGGCAGTCGGATTGCACTTATTGCTTGAATCCTGCTTTACGAGATACGTTTGTGCGGTGTCGAGAAACTGTTGGTGATCAGTCGGCGTCATATGGCTCTTCTGTGTCAATGGATGAAAAACGTTTGAAGGTTTCAGGAAATCACGAAACCGACATATTATAGTGTGTTCGATAACATCATGGACAAGGCGATTTGTCGTGAACAGAGTTCGTATAGCGACCCGTAAAAGCACCCTCGCCCTGTGGCAGGCCAATTATGTCAAAGTGCGCTTGGAAGCCCTTCACCCTGATGTGAACATTGAACTTGTCACCATGACGAGTAGGGGCGATCGTATTCTGGATGCGCCATTGGCCAAGATTGGTGGCAAAGGGCTGTTCGTAAAAGAGCTAGAAAATGCTTTGCTGAGTGGTCAAGCAGATATCGCCGTTCACTCCATGAAAGATCTTCCCATGGAGCTGCCTGACGGGTTGGAACTGATCGTCATCTGTGAGCGCGAAGACCCACGCGACGCTTTCGTATCCAACCAATTTCAGACGTTGGATGAGCTACCGGAAGGAGCGGTCGTTGGGACTTCCAGCCTGCGTCGACAGTGCCAGTTGCTGAAAAAACGTCCGGATCTGACCATCCGGTTTCTCCGCGGCAACGTCAACACCCGCCTGCAAAAACTGGATGAGAATGAATACGATGCCATTATCTTGGCCGCCGCCGGCCTGATTCGACTGGAGATGCAAGATTGTATTAAGCAGTTTTTGCCCGCTTCATTAAGCCTTCCGGCGGGTGGTCAAGGTGCTGTTGGTATCGAATGCCGTACCTTTGATGAGGATATCAAGGCGCTCATTAAACCGCTTCACCATTCCGATACCGCCACCTGTGTGCTGGCTGAGCGGGCTATGAATCGTCATCTTGAAGGCGGTTGCCAAGTACCTATTGCCGGTTATGCGGTTTTGGATGGTAATTATGTCACGCTTGAAGGGCTGGTTGGCAAGCCGGATGCCAGTGAGATTCTCAGAACCTCGGTGACCCGTCCTCGGTCTGAATGCGAGCAGGCGGGTATCGAGGCAGCAGATAACCTGCTGAGCCTTGGTGCTGGGGAGATTCTTAAAGCCGTTTATCAGGACGGTGATCAGTGAAATGATCGATCTCTCACTTCAAGCTATGCGAGTATTGGTGACCCGTCCACGACCACAAGCGGAACACTTGAGCGATGCCATCAGGGAGAAAGGCGGTTTTGCCATCATCGTGCCGTTACTGGAGATTCTCCCGCTACCCGAAACCCAGAACATCCGTGACAGCATTCAATCACTTGATCAATACCATAAAATCATCTTCATTAGCGTTCCTGCCGTTGAATATGGCGTCAAAGTTATTGATGCGTGGTGGCCTCAACGTCCCGTAGGGGTTGACTGGTATGCGATCGGAGAAGCTACCGCTAACGCACTGCAGCAACACGATATTGTGGCGTATTATCATGCAGACGGAATCGATAGCGAAGCCTTGGCTGACTTGCCTGATTTCAGGCGACTCTCTGGACAGCGCATCCTCATTATTAAAGGCATAAGCGGTCGGGAGAAGCTCCACAAAACCTTCTCAGAACGTGGCGCGCACGTGGATGATCTGGTTGTCTATGAAAGACACAGTCTTGAATATCCTGCGGGATACTTGCCACAACAACTGTTAGATAACCGAATAAATGTCATTGTAGCTACTAGCAGTCAAATAGTGATTCATCTTCAATCACTTTTGAATCAGAGCCCTGATGTTGATAATTTGCAGCAGCTGATGCTATTGGTTCCTAGCCTGCGCGTGGCAGACGACGCGAACACCAGCGGCTTCAGCTCTATTACCGTTAGCAGAGGCGCAGGGACTGCAGCGATTTTGAATACAATGATTCAATTGAATGATATAGTGTGACGATTCGTTTAATGGCAACTGGGCGATGCACGTGAGCGAACAGAACAAAATAGACGAGAATGATAAAAAAAACGTGTCTACTGCTAGCTCTGCAGTGGTTAAATCCACGCAACGCGATGGCAATAAAATCAGCAAAATTGGCCTGTTTGGCTGCTTACTGGGGCTTATCGCTACGTTAGGTGTGGGAGGGCTTGGTTGGAAGGGTTATCGTATATGGCAACAGCTGCCCACCAATGACCAGCTTATAGCAGCGGTTGATCAAGCTCTGATCTCTTCTCAGGAAGCTCGTCAAAGCGTTTCGAGACTGCAATCCCAGCTCAGCAAGACACGGAAGCAGTATAACGAACTACTTAGCAGGATCAGCAATCTGGATCGAAAGCTGACGCGCATTCAGAATAGCGACCGAAATGATTGGTTGCTGGCTGAAGCGGAATATCTGCTTCGCATGGCCAATCAGCGGTTGCTGATGATGCGTGATATCAAGAGCGCAAGAATCTTACTCTCCCAAGCCGATCAGCTTCTGATTACCTTTGATGAGTCTTGTCTGTTTCAAGTACGTGATGTGCTGTCTACAGAAATTGCAGCACTAAGGGCTATCGAGCATTTTGATCTTGAAGGCACATGGCTAGCAATCAATGCCCTGATAGGACGAATTGACAAGCTGCCGTTTCTGCCACCGAACGAATTCAAGTCGGCTCCTTCAGAGCCACTATTTGGCGCCAGAGCCCGCGCAAATACATGGCAAGAACATCTGCAAGCCACGGTTGTAGATACTTGGGATGCTTTTACTCGCCAGTTTCGTATTCGTACCGATCGCAGTGAAGTTGTCACTGCGCTGCTGTCGCCTTCTGAAGAAATGTATTTGCGACAAAACCTTCGCTTAATGCTCGAACAGGCTCAACTGGCGTTGTTGCAAGGCAAGAAAAGGCTCTACCAAGAGAGCCTGCGCAATGTTGTGTCTTGGCTGAAAATTTGGTTTTTACATGTAGGACAAGAAGTAACAGCGATTCAAGATCAGATTGACGACTTGCTGCAAGTACCCGTACTGCAAACCTTGCCAGATATCAGTCACTCTGTTGTGAAGCTGAAACGTTGTCTGGATAGGCTGGTCGCACATCGATCGTCGACAATACCGGTTGTCGATGACTCTTTCATGGAATATGAATATTTGACTGCTCAAGAAAGCAGTAAGGTCGTTCCATGAAAGCGACGATCTTGCTCCTGCTAGTGATTGCGGGTTGCTTTGGTATTGCGCACCTGATGGTTCATGACAGTGGTTATGTTTTGATTGCCTATGGTCGGTTTTCTCAGGAAAGTACGCTCTGGCTCTTCCTGCTCGAGGTGATGCTGGTGATCACCGGTTACTATGTGCTGAAATTGGGGGGGGGGTTGCTGGGTGGCAAGATTAGCTTGGCTTATCCATTGACACAGAAAAGCAAACGTCGACGTGCACAACGTCAATCGGCCAAGGGGCTGATTCAGTTTGCCAATGGCCATTGGCAAACTGCTCAAAAATTGTTATCTCGTGCGGCTGAGTTCGGCCAGGCGCCTCTTTTGAACTACCTCGCTGCAGCTCGTGCTGCCCATGAAAATGGTGATTATGAGGCCTGCTCTGACTATCTGCGTAAGGCCGACGCTTCCTCTCCTGGTGCCGATATCGCAATCGGCATCACCCAAGCGGAACTGCTGCTCGCTCGGGGGCGGCTTGAACAGGCTCTGGCAACGCTGAAACGCTTGCGCAAACGTTTCCCAAAACACTCTTACGTTAACAAATTGCTGAAGCGGGTCTATTTGCGTCTGCACGATTGGCAGGCGTTATCAAAGTTATTGCCTACCCTGCGCAAACTCAATGTGGTCAGCAGCGATGAGCTTGACTCCCTGAACCAACAGGTTTACACCGCACTGTTCGAGCAGGCTTATCAGCAAGGAAAATGCCATACCGATAGGGCTGATCGCATTCGTCCTGCCGAAGTCATCTGGCATAACTTGAATAAGAGTCAGAAAAAAGAGGACTGTCTGTTTTACGGCTTCGTCCATTGTATGAGACGTCTAGGCGCAGAAAAAGAGGCTGAAACCATTATGCGTCGACACTTATCTGATCTTTACAGCGAGCGAATCATTCGCCTTTATGGCCAGATACAAGGTGAGGACAGTGGTCGCCAGTTGCTGAGTGCAGAAAAACTCCTTGATGAACGCCCCAGCGATGCCGAACTGCTCTTGGCTCTGGGGCGTTTGTGTATCCGCAAGCAGCTCTGGGGTAAAGCACGGGAATATTTCGAAACCAGCCTGATGCTGCGCAAGCAGGCCGATACCTACAATGAACTCGGCCAGCTTTTGGCTCATATTGGGGAGCATAAGAAGAGCACAGAGTTTTTTCGTCAGGGTTTGAGTATGACGGTAGCCGATCAGTGCTGAGGTGTTGCTGTGAGTCGCTTCTTTCTATCTTCCGTTGATTGGGTTAGTCAGATGAAGGCTCTCTTGGCGCATAATCAAATACATCCGAGTGTATCTGGTTTTCATTCACCCCAGCGACTATTAGTCCATCCAGCATGGTATACACCATATCTGGCGAACCACTGAGATATAAGTGTGCGTCATCAAGCGGGTTGAGGTTGTCAATCACCGCTCGATACAGATGAGCGTGTCGGCCCGTCCAGTCATCTTGTGTATCAGCTTCACTCACAACGGGGTAATATTGTACGCCCCACTCACGGCTCCACTGCACTGGCAGGTGTGGCAGATAAAACCCCTCTGAATGTTGTACGCCCCAGTAAAGAGAGACCGGATGATTATGTTTCTGCTGTCTCGTAAATTCCACCATGCTTTTCATTTGTGCAAAGCCGGTACCGGCAGCTATTAACACTAGCGGTGTATCAGGACACTCGCCCAGATGGCAGTTACCATGGGGAAGCGTTGCGTAGATGCTGACACCAGATGAGAGATGATCAATCACCTGCTGAACTCGTTTATGGCCTGGATAACACTGCACATGCAATTCAAGATCATTGCGATTACGACTCGGTGCAGAGGCGATGGAATAAGAGCAAGGATCACCGTCCGGCAGTAATAGCTGTAGATATTGACCTGCTGCAAACGATAACGGTTTACTGTCTTCCGTAACCAAGTGCACCTGATAGATATCCTCTGATATCTTGCTCAAGTGTTTTACGTGAAAGCTCTGTGTTCTCTGATCAGGCACGTCGCCCCCTGATTTATGACTGCTTCGGGCTGATGATAAAGCCGGTTACGCTGAATATCAATGAGAGAATCTGTCTGAGTCGGTTGATTTCACTAAAGAACGCAATGGAACGTTTGATGCAAAATATCATCTATTTTTCATGATTCGTAGAAAAATTGTAAGTCATGTGATCGGACAATTTATCGGTAGAGAGCGTTATCAATCGTTATCACTCATGACCTTTTTATGTCAGCGTTCAATCTGGCATTTGTCAACAGATCTGGAGGTTATCCCATATTTCATCCACTCGTGCTTTAATCTCATCACTCATGCGAATGGCTTGTCCCCACTGACGAGATGTCTCTCCTTGCCACTTATTCGTGGCATCAAAACCGACCTTTGAACCGAGGCCGGGAACTGGCGAGGCAAAGTCTAGGTAATCGATGGGTGTATTCTCGATAAAGAGAGAGTCACGCTTTGGATCCATACGAGTCGTCATTGCCCAGATCACGTCTTTCCAGTCTCTGGCATTGATATCATCATCCGTTACAATCACGAATTTCGTATACATAAACTGTCGCAGAAATGACCAGACGCCCAGCATGACTCGCTTGGCATGACCAGGATACTCCTTACGGATAGTCACTACTGCCAATCGATAGGAGCACCCTTCTGGCGGCAGATAGAAATCTACAATTTCCGGAAACTGCTTCTGTAGTATGGGTACAAAAACCTCATTCAAAGCCATTCCCAGAATGGCCGGCTCATCGGGTGGGCGACCGGTATACGTGCTGTGATAGATGGGATTCCGACGATGAGTCATACATTCTACGGTGAAAATCGGGAAGCGCCCCACTTCATTGTAATAGCCGGTATGATCGCCATAAGGGCCTTCTTCCGTCTCCATGCCAGGCTCAAGATAACCTTCCAGTACGATTTCTGCACTGGCGGGTGCCTGTAGATCATTGGTAAGGCATTTCACTAGCTCGGTTTTCGAACCGCGCAGCAGGCCGGCGAAGGCGTACTCAGATAGCGAATCCGGTACTGGTGTCACAGCAGCAAGAATAGTGGCCGGATCAGCCCCGAGCGCCACTGTCACAGGAAAACGCTCCCCTGGGCATTTTTCCTGCCAGTCTCGATAATCCAGCGCCCCCCCTCTGTGGGATAGCCAGCGCATGATTAATTGATGACGTCCCAGTCGCTGCTGACGATAAATTCCAAGATTCATGCGCTCTTTCAGCGGACCCTTGGTAATGACCAGTGGCCAGGTCACTAAAGGTGCGATATCGCCAGGCCAGCAGGTCTGAATCGGTAGTGCCTCTAGATCGACGGCATCGCCTCGTAGCACGACCTCCTGACAGGGCGCAGATCGAACCACTTTCGGTCCCATGTGCAGGACTTGCCGAAAAATAGGAATCTTGGCCAAGGCATCCCGAAATCCTTTAGGCGGCTCAGGCTCCTTGAGATAGGCCAGCAGTTTACCGATGTCCCGCAACGCTTCCACGTTATCCTGTCCCATTCCCATAGCCACTCGGCGAGGCGTCCCGAACAGGTTTGCCAGCACCGGAATATCATAACCCTTGGGGTTTTCAAACAGTAACGCAGGTCCTTTGCGGCGGAGTGTTCGATCGCTAATTTCAGTCATTTCCAGATTGGGATCGATTTCGGCAGTAATGCGCTTTAGCTCGCCGTGTTTTTCTAGCTGAGCGATAAAATCGCGGAGATCTCGGTATTTCATGAATAGTAATTTCGTTTACGATCTGTCTGAAAAATAACAACAACAACAACAACAACAATAACAACAACAATAACAACAACAATAACAATAACAATAACAACAACAATAACAACAACAATAACAGGACAAAAGGCCGGAAGACCGGCCTTTTGTCCTGTTATCTATCTATTATTTTCGTTTCATGGACTGGAAGAAATCCGTATTGGTCTTGGTATGCTTCATGCGATCCAGAAGGAATTCAACTGCAGCAGTCTCATCCATCGGGTGAAGGAGTTTGCGCAAAATCCACATGCGCTGTAGCTCTTCGTCTGTGGTCAGCAGGTCTTCACGGCGAGTGCCTGACTTGTTGATACCAATCGCTGGGAAGACGCGCTTTTCAGCAATCCGTCGATCCAGATGGATCTCCATATTACCGGTACCTTTAAACTCTTCATAGATAACCTCATCCATCTTGGAGCCGGTATCTACCAGCGCTGTTGCGATAATAGTCAGGCTGCCGCCTTCTTCTATATTACGAGCTGCACCGAAAAAACGTTTGGGACGCTCTAAGGCGTGAGCGTCAACTCCACCAGTCAATACCTTGCCAGATGATGGAATGACGGTGTTGTAGGCACGCGCCAGACGAGTGATGGAGTCGAGTAGAATCACCACGTCTTTCTTGTGCTCAACCAGACGTTTGGCTTTTTCCAGTACCATCTCGGCAACCTGGACGTGGCGTGATGGCGGCTCATCAAAGGTGGATGCAACGACTTCGCCGCGTACTGAGCGAGACATCTCTGTCACCTCTTCCGGACGTTCATCAATCAGCAGAACGATCAGATGACATTCAGGGTTATTCCTGGCGATGTTGGCTGCAATATTTTGCAACATCAGAGTTTTACCGGCTTTGGGCGGAGAAACCACTAGGCCACGCTGCCCCTTACCCACCGGAGAGACTAGGTCAATAAACCGACCTGTCAGATCTTCAGTGGAGCCATTCCCTATTTCCATTGTCAGGCGACTATTAGGAAATAGCGGTGTCAGGTTTTCGAAGAGAATCTTGTTACGGGCGTTTTCAGGTTTGTCGAAATTGATTTCGTCGACTTTCAAAAGGGCAAAATAGCGCTCACCTTCTTTCGGGGGGCGGATTTTTCCGGATATGCTATCCCCCGTACGCAGGTTGAACCGACGGATTTGGCTGGGTGAAACATAGATGTCATCTGGACCAGCTAAATAGGAGCAGTCAGCGGAACGAAGGAAGCCGAAGCCATCCTGGAGGATCTCCAGAACCCCGTCGCCATAGATATCTTCACCGCTGCGCGCATGGAATTTCAGGATAGTGAAGATCACGTCCTGTTTGCGTGAGCGGGCAAGGTTTTCAAGTCCCATATTTTCTGCAATATGCAAAAGCTCAGAGACAGGCTTTTTCTTTAGTTCGGTAAGATGCATAACTGACTATGTTAAGTTGCTCAATGAGAGGAGGATGGTTGTTAATCTATTCGCTAATGAAAGTGTCAGGCTTCTGTTCGATTTACAGCTCAGATGAGAAAATAGCCCGTGATCTTGGCATCTTGTTAACTCAGATGCATATTCATACCAAAAAATACATTTCAACGATGGTTTATCAATTTTAGATTCAGGGTAACACTGACTGCAATGGTAGTCCAGTGTTTTATAATGGTTTCTCTTTTTTTTAATAAAAATCAAGCAGTGTACTCAGGGTTAGCAAGCACAAAATGCCTAAGCGACCAATAGGAAAATACGTTGATCGCGAGTCTAACGCCTAGAGCATTAAGTTAGGTTGCTATCCAGAAACTCAGACAATTGGGACTTGGACAGTGCTCCCACTTTCGATGCAATCATCTCGCCATTACGGAATAGCATCAAGGTGGGAATGCCGCGAACATTATACTTGGGCGCAATTACTTCATTTTCATCAATGTTTAGCTTGCAGATCTTCAACTTACCTTCATATTCGACAGCGATATCTTCTAAGATTGGTGCAATCATCTTGCAGGGGCCGCACCATTCAGCCCAGTAGTCTACCAGTACAGGGAGCTCTTCCTTCAAAACATGCTCCTCAAAAGTGGCGTCCGTTATATTAATAATCTCGCTCATGGATGCAGGCTCCTGCCTAATCTAAAAGTAAATAAAGTTGAGTAAGTGTGTGATCATAGCACTGAGCTACAACCGTAATAAACTCTTCACACACCGATTCTAAAGTGTACCGCTTTTATCTGCACCGAACCCTAACATTCTGGTTATGCTGGTTATGCTTGCTCTCTCTGGTGTTATGCTTGCTCTCTCTGGTTATTGATGATTTCTTCGTCGGAGAGATCTGGTCTTCTTGCTTTATTATCGGACGTGATTTGTAGCTCATGATAACACCTGATGTCACCGATGCCGAGAGTCTCCCTCTTGTGGTCGCTATAGACCTCGGCTCTAACAGCTTTCATATGTTGCTGGCTCGTCAGGATCATAATGAAATTCGTCCGGTGAAGCATCTGAGTAAAAAAGTACAACTGAGCACAGGCCTTGATGAGCGTTGCCTGTTGACCGACGAGGCGATGGAGCTGGGCTTATCGTGTCTGCGAGAGTTCGCCGAATATATTGATGGCATGGCGTCGAGCAATATCCGGATTGTTGGCACCAGTGCCCTGCGCAAAGCCCGAAACAGTGACATATTTGTCAGGCTGGCTGAGCAAGAGTTGGGACATCGTGTTGATATCCTTGCGGGACGCGAGGAAGCACGTCTTATCTATCTCGGGCTCGTGCAAACCTGTTTCGATGATGGCGAGCGTCGCTTGGTGGTGGATATAGGGGGAGGTAGCACTGAGTTTATCATTGGTCAACGCTTCGAATCCTGTCTGTTGGAAAGCCTCCATATGGGTTGTGTCACTTATACCCGCCAGTACTTTCCTCATGGAAGCCTCAGCAACCAGCATTTTCGGAAAGCGTATTACAGCGCTCGTCGAGAGATGATGAGTATAGAGAAAGCCTATCGGAGTGAGGGATGGGTTAATGTTATTGGTTCATCCGGTTCCGTCAAATCAGTCCACAACATTTTGGGTGAGCGAGGCTTTGACCGCATCACCTTGGACGGGCTGAAGCAATTAAAAAGTGATGTTCTGACGTTTCAGAACGTAGAGGAAGTGAAATTTCCAGGCTTGAAGTCGGAGCGAGTCGCTCTGTTTCCGGCTGGCCTAGCCATTCTCATGGCCATTTTTGATAGCCTTGAGATAGACGCTATGGATTACTCTGCCGGTGCACTACGTGAAGGCGTTCTTTATGATCTAGTAGGCCGACAGAGCCATGAGGATGTGCGTGAGCGTACTATCCATGCCCTGATGACTCGCCATCATGCAGATGAAGAGCGGGCAAGACGGGTGAGCAAGCAGGTCGAGCCACTATTCAAGCAGGTCGCAGATGACTGGAAACTGATTGAGGCCGATTGCAGGTTGCTGCAAGACGCTGCACTGTTACATGAGATTGGCATGAATATCTCTGATGTCCAGTTCCACCGCCATGGTGCTTATATTATCCAGAATTCCGATTTGTTCGGTTTCTCACGCTACGAACAGCAACAGCTTGCTATACTGGTACGTGGTCACCGCCGAACATTGCCGTTACAGTTACTTTGTCAACTCCCTGAAATGAAATTCACTCAACAGCTTCGCCTGATGATCTTGCTACGCCTGACGATTCTACTTAGCCAGATTCGTACGGATCGCTTTCCCGATGTTAAATTGCAGGTCAAGGAGCGGCAGATGAAACTGATCTTCTCGGAAGGCTGGCTCGACAAACGGCCGCTGGTAAAGGCGAGTTTTGAGCATGAGCGGGAGTATCTGGAACGGACGGATTATCGACTGACATACATTTAAAGGTCTCTAAAAGCCTCCGTCAGTCTGCGGTCGTGCAATGTATGATGCTCTTTATTCCAGTGAGTTTTTCGTTAACTGACCCACTTCTGGGTGAGTGAGATATTTCGAAAATGGCGCAGTGGCAGCTTTCGGACCAAACGCGATAACGAGTACCGGTGTATCCGTGTGTGTGCCGGTACCCCAGGCGACATGCTGATAGTTAGCCAGGGTGTGTCCCATCCTGTTATAGTGCGTATTTTTGCCATTCACAGAGAAGGAGTTGACTCTTGGCTCAGTTCCCAGTGTCGGCTTATCTTTTTTGGAAGAGGGTCGTTTGAACGCTAGAATAGTGGCCGTCATTGCGCTAGTGACTTCGAAGTCATGGTGTTGGTTCATGATTTTAGCCAGTTTCTTTCCTGTCTGCTGATCGGCTGGCAGTGCTTCAAAATCATGCCAGATGTTTTTGTTGCTGCGCGTCTGGGCGTAGATACGATCCAGTATGCTCAGCTCCGATATTTTGGGTGTAGACTGGCAGTCGCTCACTCCACTGGTACTTTGAGTCGGCAGATTTGGCGTTGTTCGCGCATCGTTTATTGTGTCTTTGATAAGACCGAAAGAGCCGGTTTCGTGGTCGGCCGTTACAATCATTAGCGTGTCATTACGCTGTGCAACCCACTCGTAGACCGCTTCTACGGCTTCATCAAACTTAATCATCTCATGCAGCATGGAGCCTACATCGTTCTCATGTCCGGCCCAATCAATCTGACCGCCTTCAACCATCAAGAAAAAGCCATTTTCGTTGTGGCTCAGGATATCCAGCGCCTTCATGGTCATCTCTTTTAGGGTTGGTTCAGTACGGTCTTTGGAATTTTTTGTCGCTGTGTAATTAATACCGTCCATCATGTAGGCGTTAGCGAACAGACCCAGCAATTTACCGTCTTTAACCTGATTCATCTGCTCACGAGTGAAGGCCAGTTGATAGCCGGAATCCTTTGCTTCTGTCAGCAAGTTAACGTCGTCTTTTCGTTGGGAGCTGATCTTGAAAGCGCCATCATTTAAGTTATGAATTGTATTATAAGTTGCGCCTTTATTATTGACGGACTGAGGCACAAAATGGAGCAGGCCACCGGATAGCATTATGTCCGGACCGATACGAATCATATCCACCGCAATCTCATTTTCGAGGTTGCGGTGTGGCTGATGTGCGGCAAAAGAGGCTGGCGTTGCATCGGTCAGACTGGTATCAGAGACCAGTCCCGTCGCCTTTTTCATCCTCTGAGCGTATTCAACAATCGTTTCCAGGTTATCACCTTGAGCGTTCATACCAATCAGTGTGTTCGAGGTGGACTCTCCGGTGGCTAGCTGGGTAGCTGAGGCGGCAGAATCCACAACAATCTTGTTGTGTGATCCGGTGCTGGAAATACCCAGTACACCTGCGTCGATGACACGACTAATCCCCGTTGGACGCCCTTTATAGATTGAGTGTGGGGCACGATGTGCGTACGTCTGCAGTAGACCTATCTGCTGTGGCCCCATGCCGTCGCCGATCATCATAATGATATTTTTTACTTTGCCGGATTCGATAACAGTATCTTTTGAGTCATCCGGTGCGCAACCCGTCATCGTAGTACAACCTACAATGATCAGGCTTGTTAGTAGTTTATTTCTAAAATTCATCAATATTTATCCATAATAATAAAAAGAATATGGTGTCTGGTATTTCATTCTATCTTGTAAATAAGTAGAAAAAAATGGTAATAACAGGTTTGTTAAGCAGGAAATATCTGTTATCTTATAAAAATAGAGTTACCTGCTACAGTTATAACCCATACAACAATTTACTCATGGATTAAATACGATAAAATTAATAGAGGAAGACTCCACAAAGCGTTATTCATATTTAGTAGAGTTTTATTATACCTGTTATCACGTTATTAATCGTATCTCGTTCCCACGCTCCCGCATGGTAATGCATAGGGAAACTAAACATGGGTAGAAGCCGCTACAAAATAACAGAACCAGAATCCCCTTACTTTATCATCCTGACGGTGCTGCACTGGATACCCGTATTTACACGCCAAGAAACCGTTAATATTTCTAGTGTTACCCTTTGCAGAATTTCGGTAGTTATGTAATTTATTACATTGATAAGATCACACCACGCCATCCACCTCTGCCATATTAAAATCTGGTAGAACAAATCTGTCGCGATCCTGGGCACAAGTGATTTGACCCCTTTTCTCTCTTATTGCTTGAATCCAGCAGAATTATAAAAAAACAATCAAGCAATCAAGCAAGCAAGCAAGCAAAACTAACAATTAATCGGTACTGCACTTGAAATTAAAATTTCAATCACGATTATTAATAATATTGATTTCCTATTTGTTAAGAAATAATTAAGTTATCATTGCTTTAATCACACTAAAGAAGGATCAATCTAATGGACTCTACATCTCAATATACTGGTGCTGTTGCTTTTATCAACCCCAGAACCCCTTTATGGGAATCGAGAGGCGTAGAGGAAACTGTTACCAGTGAAAATGATCCGTTCAGTGATTTAGGAGTAGGTAATATCGAAGATCCTCAGGCCCTTTTGGGATTAAGTCAG
>JAGLCE010000119.1 GCA_023146365.1 Endozoicomonadaceae bacterium | reverse complement strand
AAAAACATGATCATATATTAATCAGTCCAAGCACTTTCATCATGTAGTTTTCGCACCACCCACAATTTTTTCGTTTGTTCTTAATACCTGCCTTAACAGAAGTATCCAGTTTGAGAAGATTGAGAGTCACCTGTCTTGCAACAGCCAAGTTCTCAGCAGCAAAGCCTTCTCTTGCCCTGCAACGATCTTCATCAAAAGCCACATCAAGAACCCAGTGCAATTGATTCTCTACTAGCCAGTGCTTTCTTGTGGCTTGCAGTATTTCGTCAGCAAACAGTTTTCGGCTTGATATTAAGTAGAGGATCAGCGTATTTCCCTTCCATTGCATCAATAGTTACCAGGCTGTCACTGAGTTCAAGAAGCTTGACAAGCTCGGGAATGGCCGTAATCTCATTAGACTTGGCATCCACCTTATACTGCCCCAGTGATAACCCTGCTTCTGTGCACCAACCATTGACCCTATGAATGGCGTCTTTACCCTTGTTCCAGGCTGAGCCCTTTGATAGTCTTGCCATCAAGGGCAACCACTCTACCGTCAGACAGCTCCAATCCGCCAATTAATCCACGTACTACCCCATTAAAATTCAAACGTCGATAATAAGCGCATCAATCAATGGAGGCAACCATGAACAAGCCATCACAGCAAAAGCAATTAGCTGGACAGAACATCTTAAATCGCAACGCGAATCGGGTCTGAGTCTACAGACTTATTGCGAGCAGCACACACTCAAGCCCAGCCAATTCTGGTATTAAGGCGGCGCTAGTGATCATTCGGCTAGCGGCTCTCACTCTAACCAGTTGGTATTCGTAGCCGCTAAAGTTGTCGAGGCATTCGTGGCTCATGGGCTGACAGTTACATTACCGAACGGAATTTCCATCAGCGGTATCAACGAACACAATCATTGATTGATTAAACACTTGCTCGATACGCTGACATGTTGTAGATCAGGCACAACCCATTTGATGGTGGTTTGTATGTATTTATTAATCGCCAGCGTAACAAAATAAAATGCCTATTCTGGGAGGTCAACGGTTTTTCTCTGTATTACAAAAGCTTGGCGGAAGAGAAATTAAAATGGCCAAAACAGAATGAAGAAATTATTACACTAACCGGCCAGCATCAGAAAAAAAATTTCACAAAAAAAGAGACCAGCACCATCAAGAGAGGCCGCAAGGGGTTATCCAAAAACCTGCCGCGCCATCAGATTCATATCGATCTGATCGACGAAGAAAAAGCGGGTGCGATCGATACGTTTTACAGTGTGGTAAAGGAAGAACTGGATATCGAATCGGCCAAAGCCCGAGTTATCGAATAGCTGCAAGAAAAAGCCGTATTTGTCGAAAAAGGCACACACCAAATTAAAGCGGCAAAACTGCCAACGCACCCGTTACCCAAAATCATCGCCAGTGTTGAACTGCTCTCCTTTATTATCGTTTCAAAATACTGCGATGGTCTACCGCTTTATCGTCTTGAAAATATCCTCAAGCGTTACGGCCGTGAAATTTCGCGCACCAGTATAGCCAATTGAGTCATAAAATCGGCCTTGCAGCGACCGCCGTTGATCAATCTGATGCGAGAACATCAACTGGCGCACGATGACCTGCAAGTCGATGAAACCTGCATTAAAGTGCTCAAAGAGCCGGACAGATCGCCAACCTCCGATAAATGGATGTGGGTCACGCAGGGTGGCCCGCTGGTTTGATTATGATCCATCCCGAGGCAAGGAGATTCCATTGCGCCTGCTCGAAGGATTTGAAGGTTACCTACAAAGCGATGGCTATGCGGGCTACGACGTCCTATGCAAAAAACAAAACATCGTGCGTCTGGGTTACTGGGATCACGCCCGGAGAAAATTCACCGATGAAAAAAAGCGGCGGACACAAACAAAAAACAAAAATTCCACCAGCAAGGTTGCCAAGTTCTTTATTGCCCTGAGAAAAACAGGAAAACTCTATGCCGTCGAGCGCGACATAACATCACTCACCCCGGCTTGCACCCTACCAATACCTGCGTGAGGTATTGGCCAAACTACCCTACGCCGAAACGGTTGAGAAGCTTGAAGCTTTGCTGCCATGGAATATTAAAAAAGTTAAGTGACTTTTAAAAAAGGACAAGTACGTCGAGAAATGGGTGCTTACCTTTAAACTGAACATCGTCGATGCAAGATGATCAATGATACTGCCGAAGATTCAAATGCCTGTGACTGAAAAATAAAACCATGTGAAAGGCTGGATTAATATGTGATCCTATTTTTATCTGTCAGGCATCCGATCAAACAGTGAGAGTATCAGCGACTGGTAGGATCTGTTTTACCAATAATGCCAATCTTTTCCGGTTGACTGAATTTCCTTTCTTGTTGTTGCTCAGAAGTGTCCTCTTCATCACTACTGATTATAATAATTTTTTCCTTTTCCTTCCAATAGCCCTGACCATAATCAAGCAAAATAGAGCCACCTTGTGGAATATTCTTAGTAGATATCACGAATACTACATATCCATTGGTATGGCGATGGAGAAGAAATGAAGCATTAGCCGGGGGACATTGAATGCCTTCTTGATAACTGGTGTTGGCATTGATTAGGCTTGTTACATTGCCGTGACAATATCCTGATAGAAACCATCCTGGTGCTATGTCAACAGCGTAAGCATCTTGATGCACTGTGTGACTGGCTTCACTTTCGGCTATCATGCAACCCGCATAATGACCTAATAGGGTCCATTTAGGAATATCGCAGCCAGCTATAACTCCTTTTTTACCTTTGAGAACAGCTTCTTCCTCTCCATCACAAATAATATCTTTCATATATATGTTTAAGTATTTTTCTATGTTATCAATACTCAAGATTATGTAGTTGTCGATCTGTCTCTTTAAATTTAGTTTTGTTTGTTTGGTTAGTTTTCTAGTTGATTTTGGTAAGTCTATATTTTTATATCTTGTGCCTAGTCTCACGTGTGTATCTATATTATCAGGATATTCGTCTTGCCAAATGGGAGCCTTATTACTCCATGTGTGGACATCAAGATCAATTTCTGCTTTTATCGTCACACTACTATTATTGGATTCGATGGATTTATGTTTATCGTGTGCACTGTTGTTATGTTTTTTAAGCAACAACGGATTTTTAAAAGTTTGCTCACAAATTTCACATATGTGTTTGTAGTCGGGGTTATGCTTATTATGCAGATGTTTCATAAACTTATCATTGTTTTTGGATATCGATTGACATTTTTTGCATTTGAAATCTATCTCATGTTGATAGTATAAATGATTTCGAAGTTGTTGTTGTTGAAGAAATGTTAACGAACAATATCGGCATGAAAAAATATTACCATATGATAGATGAGACTCAATAACATGTATTTCCATTTCCTTTAAATCAGTAGTGCTTATGTCACATTCATTGTTAGGGCATGTATGGTTTTTATTATTAACAAAAGGAACAGAAGGAACAGAAGGAAC
>JAGLCE010000118.1 GCA_023146365.1 Endozoicomonadaceae bacterium | reverse complement strand
AAGATTACCAAGATTACCAAGATTAGTAAACGTTGGTAGTTCTGGTAGCGTGGGGTTTTTTTTCTGTATCGTCACATTACGATTGCTGGTTCGATTTGTATTGTGTGCATTGTTTTTGTGCCTCGTAAAAAAAGAAAAATATTGAAAGGTTTTTTGGCAAATTGTACATTTGTATTTGTAGTCTGAGTTATGCATATCTCTCATATGTTTCTTTTTTCCATTATGGTTTATGAATGTCATGTAACATTTACCGCATTGATACAATTGATCATGTACATTTTTTAAATGATTTTTAAACAGCGTTTTTTTATGCCATATCTCCTGGCAGTACTGGCATTCAAAAATAAATTTCTTTGAGTGATTAATCTCAGTTATCTGTTCTTCCAATTTCTCTGAAGCATCAGTGATCATGTCGCAGTTGGTGACGGAACATTTATCGTTTTTATCATGAACGGCGGCCGTAGCCGTAGCCGTAGCCGTAGCCGTAGCCGTAGCCGTAGCCGTAGCCGTAGCCGTTGGTAGTCTCGGTGACGTGAGTTGTTTTTGCTTTATCATCATATAATCATTGATGTCTGTATGCGTTTTGTTTGATTTGTGTTTGTGACTGGTCATCCAAGACTTATATTTAAAAGTTTTCCCGCAAATATTACATTGGTATTTGTGTGTGAGGTTATGGCTATTGTTTTTATGTTTTATAAGATCCATATGATTTTTGAAGGACTCTGTACATTGGTCACATTTAAAACTTTCACCATGTTTATAGGATAAATGTTCTTTATATGATGAGACTTTCGAAAAAGTCTTATAGCAGTAATGACATGCATAAATACGCTTATTTTTTCGATGAACATTCAAAAGATGCTTTTCCAATTCTTTTAAATCAGTAGATTGTATGTCACATGACAAAGAAGGGCATATATAAATAATTTCATTTTCCCCATCATGAGTAGCCCCAGGGCTAACATGCTGATCTATATTGTGTACAGTCTCTATATTGCACTTGTGTGCATCCGCTATGTGATGTTTAAGCTGAGAGATATATTGGAAAGTTTTGTTGCATCTTGTACATTTGTTTTTGTGTTTTGAGTTATGGTGGTTTTCTTTATGTTTTATAAGCTGATAATTGTTAATGAAGGACGATCTACATTCTTCGCATTGAAAATTTTTATTATGCTTCTTGAGTAAATGTTCTTTATATCCTGAGTAGGTCTTGCATTCCATCTGGCAGTATGAGCATGTATGGATAGGGTTATTTTTTTTATGAATATTTGAAATATGAGCGTTTCTTTTTTTAACACTATCAAAGATTATCTTGCATATTTCGCATGGATAAAACTTTTTATTATTATCAGAATTAGTCGATTCTTTCATTATCGATGATGCGGATTCAGTTTTTTTACCCGACGGTTCTGTATAAGATGTAGTATTATGTTTATATATCGTGTGACTGATCCTATCAAGTTTAGATAAAAAACACTTATTACATATTTCACATTTATAAATAGTATTGATACCGAAACCATAAAATGGTATCTGATCGACCAGTGGTTGCGTATGATCGACCAGTGGCTGCATATGATCGACTAGTGGTTGTGTTGAAACATCTAAATTAGATGTGCTATATACCATTTGTTTATCAGTGATTGCTATTTTATCAACTCTTTTTATTGTCGAAGGTGTGCTGGTGGTGGCTACAAATTTTTCTTGCAAAGACAAGATTATGTCTATGTTATCTTCTGAAGATTCTGATGGTATTTCATTAATGAACAAATTGGTAACTGTCTTGGGTATCATAGATATATCCTCCTTCTATTAATGTATCATAGTGTATCTGTAAATCTATTATTATTTCAATGTTAAATTGTTAAATTGTTAAATTGTTAAATTGTTAAATTGTTAGTAGAAGTAATTAATAATTTAATAAAATTTAATGAAAATATTGCGGGATTCATCCTCTGGACGTTAGTCTATATATAATCCGTTGTCATCAGGGCAAAGCTAAGGTTTCCATAAATTTGTAACAAGTGAGCTATTCTACAGCCTCAACGCCAACTTCAGTCGATGCCTGCATGTTTGTTACTTACGGAAAAGAACTAACCAATACCAGATAAGGTCTAACTATCTGTAAATACACATTAGGTAACAGTTAACAGGATATAAGCATTCATGGAAACAATAAGTGTTAAGCGTAAATGCATGGAGTCTATAGATCCAGGTGATGACGTTGTAGCTAATAAAGTAAAATATAGTGGCATGCATACAGCAGTCGTGACTGAAAAAATCCTTTCCTACTTGGAGAAAAAAACTATTCATACTAGCAAATTAGTTAGCCGCAGCTAGCGGTGTTTTTCAAGGTAGTTGACACTAATTTCTAGTTTTTAACTCGCTGCTTTCATTTCAGAGTTGTCCGGTTTGTCTGGATTCAGGCTAACCACACCAACAGACTCGCAATTTCTGACGGAGCCTGATCATCGGCTAGGCGTTGTCGCCTTGTTTTTTTCCAGAACTATTTTTCGCCTTGCTAGTAGCACTCGGTCTTGTTTTGCATGTCGCTGCGACGGCGTGAGTTTGGCCCAGACGCAGTGCAGCTCAAAGGCTTTGCTTTTTTTCTTGGCTGCCGACTGCGACCACGCCTATGCAGTTGATTATTCGCTTTTAGAACTCGATAGAAGCTTGCTTCTGAGGCCAGATACACACCTTTGTCCAGAAGTGACGGCAGGTGGCAAGCTGGCGTATTCAGGCAGGCAACCTATTTCCAGTATGCGTTGCCGTTCCGAGGTGCTGAGCTTGTTTTTAGGTTCTGACCTATTGGCGTCCAGTCGCCTCTCCGAGCGCACATGACCATCAGCGTTGACCCAGCGGCGGTAAGTTCTAAGGCTTATCTGTGTCTCTTTACAGGCTGGTTCCAAACGGCAACCCGCCGACAGCGCCTCTTGTATCAATTAAACGAGTTTCTGCCTTTCATTGAGCGGTGTTAATCGTCCTCTGAGTCTTCCCCGTAAAAGGCATTGAGCTTTTTTCGCAAAACCAACAAGGCTGCCGCCTCCGATAAAGCTCGATCTTTGCGGCGCAGCTGCTTTTTCAGCTGTTTGAGTTCGCGCTTGTCGGCCTTGGCTTGCTTTATCTCGGCCCGCTTACGCTCTGCGCTCGACATAAAGCCGTAAATTGCGGGAGTGTTGAATTTGTTGATAAACTTGGAAATATGGTGGATAGAGATTTGAGTTTTAAGATGGTTGGCAGGCCTAAAAAATGTAGCACCCCCTTTTTATTCTGTTGGAGATTGATGCGATATGGTAGTTAAGTATGCATTCCCATGCAGGAGCGTTGGAACGAGAAATTAATCCAGCATTAGTATGTAGAATAGAGAGTTATCTGTTGTTTTATTTAAGATTCAGCACATTGATTCAATAGGGTAATTATCTTCTTTTAAAGAATTGGTGTCAGAGATTTAGTCTGAATCATTACCATAAAAATCCTGTGATTTTATTAAATCTGAAGCTTCTTTAAAATCAAATTTACTGCTATGCCCATTGTCAACAGTAAGGATTTTTCCGTTGTTTGGCATTATATTTAGCTGTTTAAATTGTTCTGTTATTGGCTTACAGTAATTATCAATTATGATTTTATCTTCCATCGTTTTATCCCTTGTATTATGTTTATCATAATCCTCAATCCATTGATCGATATGAGTCAGTACTACAAGATAAGGTTTGCAAGAATTCCTAGCAATTTGCATCAATTCGACGTCTATATCCGACACCTCCACACAAGTGATCGTGAAAATGATGAAATCGTAATCATCATAACGTTTAGGTTCGTTAATATGGCATTCTACAATGGTGCGTTTGTGTAGTTCACATAGCACAATATTTTCTCTAAATTCGTAGAATTGGGTAGAGTCGCAGCGCTGCCTATCACGAAGTTCGCGGTATGGGTTATTACCTTTACCAAAATTCTGACCCTTCAGTGCAGTAATAAAATGGCTTTTCCCACTAAATATAAGCCCATCTACTGCAACCCTTTTATGATTTTTATATTCTGTAGGCATAACAATATTCGGTGTGGTCTTGGAGATATCTATTTCGATTCTTCGCTTTTTTAGTGATTTGTAAAAGTAACATTCTACATAATATTCAGGGTTTCCTTTGATAAGAAGTTCTATCTCTTTGATGCTAATATTGTGGCCGAAAAAAGTATTATAAATAGTGGTACCAATAGTCCGAAACACTCGTGAGACAATGGTCTTATCCCTGTTTAAGTTCCAGCTATAGGAGGCCGTTTCAAGAAAATTCATAGTGTGTCCACCCAAATAAAGTAGTTGTAAAAATCTAACACATTAAAATTATTCACAACATTATTGTACGGTCAAGTTTCATTTTAAATGCCTATATTAAACAGCTATTGTCAGTAAATGGTAATGATCAGTTTTAGCACTACTACACTACTAATTAATCCTCTATACACTTTATCAGATATTTATTAATGAATAAAGTTCAATAATTCCTGCTTCCAAAAATCAATGCCAAGATCAACGGTATCAGATCAATGTCAATCAATCGAGTCTGACCCCGTTAGATTTACGGGTAATTAGGATGATACTTACACGTCCTAAAAATCGATTCTGTGAATGCATTATCGTTTCTGACCTGAGGTCGGCTATACGAGTTATCGATGCCAAGATCATGCAGCGTTTCAAACAGTGACTCTCCTTTCATGGGGCTGCCATTAGCAGAGTGCAGTACCAGCGGTTTAAGACCAACCTGCTCACGAAGGTGTGTTTTACATATCAACTCTGAAGAATTTTTCGACGACTCATGGTCGTATATCTCCCAGCCGACGATATTATATCTATAATCAGCTAAAGATAGTAAAATAGCTTTTTGGCCGGGCCCAGCAACCAAGTTATACCTGTGACCATTCAATGTGCTTGATTTTTCGGTAGCTTTTCTGCACTTTACCGACATGCTTTTTGATCTGTCGCACTCCCGGATAAAGCCTTTGCCATGCTTAAAAAATCATGCTCTTTGCCTCCAAGCATCATGTTTAAGCAGATGCCATCTGTTCGGGTCTAGCATATTCCTGAATCCCTGACTTTGAATGTATCGAAAATGACCGAGACTCTTATGTTTCAAGGGTTGTAGCACGATAAATCATCATGCAGATTTCATTTAAAAACTCACCCAAGTGGTGAATTTCTGTATAATAAATTTCACCTTTACAGGCCTTTAATAACATGGCCTACAGGTATATCAATCATCAATGAAGTCACGGATTCAGGAATCCGAATGTTCTGCAGCTATCATGAGCAGGCTGGCTTGTGCGATCTACACATTGAAACAAGCGTATAACTAATCCTTCGGTTGTCGCCACTTTAACGGAAGCTCTTTTAACACATTTGTTAGTGCTAGTCGATGCCCTATATTGTAGTCTGTACATAGAGTTAGCCACTGACTTAACTTATATGGAATAAAGATTTAAAACGATGAATTTAAATAGTGCAACCAACAGAATACCATCCTTCATGGATATCCGGCCTGCTGATGCTAATCGATCAAACCCAGACGCTGAAACTGCGCAAAATGCACAGAAACACAGTAACACAGTAACAACTTAGATCTCCTTGCCTCTGTTGCAGTCTCTAAACGTTTATCGTCAACGAAGACCATTGTTCTCCAAATCGACAACTGTCATATTGTCGATGATGCATCGAATAGCTCTACCTCTCAGAGATTAAGTGTTATCAATGATTCTAATACTGAAGGCAAAGCAAAAGCATGCCCATTAACTAAAGCCACTGAAACAATTGTACAAAAACAGACAAGAAGTGATCCTAATGTGGGCAATAAGAGTAGGCCTTATATCTGCAATAGCATGAATCCTCGCACGAAACAATTATGCGGCAAGTGCTTCTATCGTAAAGAAAGCCTCGCAAAACACATGATAATCCATACTAACAAGGCACGCAATCTCTGCGATAGATGCGGCAGGAGATTCCAGCACCTATCCTCGCTCAAGGCACACCTAATCGCCCACAATTCGCTTAATAAATCTTATGTCTGTGATCTATGCGACAAGAGATTTTCAAATCAATCAAACTACAACAGACACCGGAAAAAACACATCGATAGGGCAAGTATCTATCACTGCAAAATCTGCAACAAAAGCTTCATATGCCAATCCGCTCTCAACATACACAAACGAAGACACTCTGATCTGAAATTGTTCATCTGTGGTATCTGCGGCCGAAGCTTCAGTAGTAAAGGAAACCTCAGTAGACACGTAAACAACCATTTTACTGATAAAACACATTATACCTGCCAGAGCTGCGGCAAGAGCTTAGCGAAAAAAGAAAGCCTTGATAATCATAACAAGAGATTCCACGCTAGTGAGGGCTTTTAGAAAGCGGACGATGAGTAGAATCACAGCTGGATTGACAGACAATAAAAAACAGTTCCCCTGTAACAAAAAAACAATATACTTCATCAGAGAGTGAATCACCACTATTTAGTGGAATAATCCGAATGTTTTACAATTATCGTGGGCAGGCTGGCTTATTCAATCTATACCCAAGCGAATTCAAACAGGCGTATAATTGATCCTTCGGTTATCGCCACTTTAACGTCAACTCTTTTAACAAATTTGTTAGTGATAGTCGATGCCCTATATTGTAACCTGCATAGTGCTAGCCACTGACTGAACTTATATGGAATACATATTTAAACAATGAATTTCAGTAATGCAACAAACAGCGTATCAATCTCAATGGATATCCAGCTGATTGATCCTGCTAATCGATCAAACCCAGACGCTGAAGCTGCGCAAAATGCACAGAAATACAGTAACGACTTAGATCTCATTGCCTCTGTTTCAGTCTCTAAACGTTTATCGTCAACGAAGACCGTTGATCTCAAAATCGACAACCGTCATATTGTCGATGATGCATCGAATAGCTCTAACTCTAAGATGTTAAACATTATCAATGAGTCTAACAATGAAGAAAAAAATACAACGCCTATTCATTAACTAAGGCCAATGAAACCATTGTACAAAAATCAATAATAAGTGATCCTAAAGTGAGTAATAATAGTGATATTTCTATCTGCAATATCATGAATTCTGTCACGGAAAAAATCTGCGGGAAGATATGTTCATCTGTAGGAAATCTCAACAAACACAAGAAGAGATGGCACTTTGATACAAACCCCGATATCGTCTGCAAAATCTGCGGAAAATGCTTCATTCATACATACGCACTCATAACACATGAGAACGCCCACGCTAGAAAGAGACCCTATATCTGCAGGATATGCGGCAAAGCCTGTAGCAGGAAATGGAATCTAGCAATATACGAGGCTACCCACAAACATAAATTCTATATCTGCGATAAATGCAACGAGCAATTCATAACTAATAGCGACCTCGAAAAACACATGAGAGTACATTTTAATGAGAAATTCTATACCTGAAAGACCTGTGGCAAGGGCTTATGTACAAAAATAAACTTGAACTATCATAATATGAGATACCACTCTACTGAGAGGACTTCTAGAAAAAAAGGGGGAACATGAGTAGAATCACCGTCTCGGCTTTAACGGCATCCAGACAACAAAAGACAACGCGGATTTCATTTTCTAGTGCAACACATTGATATAACATCCTTATAAAAAGAACAATTAGCCAACACAACAAATTAGACAACTTTGAATACCAACAGTTCCCATAGTAAGTAATTTACGTACACATTACTTTATTTCTTTAAACCACTCGACATCCTACTGTATAATGTCATGCTAATTACGAGTAACGCAAATCAATATATCTATTGCTTCATACTCAAACATATCTCTAAAATACTCATTCTTTTCCTAACGTTATATATACATATATAACGTGTGAATATCAAAAAAAGTTTCGAGACACGCTCGGTCAGCGTAACAAGATATCCATTCCTGATTTTTTAGTGACTTCTTTCCATTATTTAGCTCCGTATGTATTACCACGCAGGAGCGGGAACGAGAACGAGAAATAGGTTTTTGTTTTTTATTAAATGGGAGCGACGTTTCCTTTTTTTAATTATCTATTTTTGTTTTTTGTCTGGATTTCGTTTAAAGTTACGGTAACTTTTCTCATTTAGTATTAATTAAAGTTTTTTATACACCCCTTCTTACTTTTATTGTGATTCTTGAGGGTAGCACTATGTTTGAATCCCTTGAGACATCGGGTGCAAATATAGGACTTATCCTCGAAGTGCCTACACATGTGTGCCTTTAGGTAGCGTTGAGTTTTGAAGGCCTTGCTGCATATAGTGCAACAATAGACATTATGCGTAGCTTCGTGTATTTCCCTCACATGTACGCTGAGGCTTCCTCTAGATGCAAATATCATCTTGCAGATATCGCAAGTATGGATCTTCCTAGTACCACTACACTTGTGCTCGTTGGATCGGTATTGATATACGTATTTCTTGTTGCATTTATTGCAGACATGATATGATTTACCATTAATCCATTCCACACGCATTTTTGTCGTTGTTATTGTTTTTTCCTGTACGCCTGTTTCAGACGCCTTAATTAATGATCCTGCTTTGGCTTTTTCTGCGCTTTCAGTATCAGAACAAGGTAAAAAATCAAATTTTGACCTCGTCATCTGATGGACAGAGCCACTCGACGTACCAAGCATGACATCACTACGGCTTTGGGTAGCTGTGGTAGTGGTAGCTGTAGCTGTAGCTGTTCGATATATTGGCAATAACTCTTGGAAGTTGGGCACTAAATTATTAGAGTGGCATCCATCCATTAGTATATTCGTATCAAATTTTTCGCTTTCAGTATCGGAATTAGGTCTTAATATTGGTGTCGGATGGATAGGGCCACTCAACGTGCTAGGCATGGTATTATTGTTACTGATTGAGGGGGAAATGGTCGTGACTGTCCATGAATAAGGCTCTACCAGTACATATTGAAAAAAGGACGAGGCATCATCAAGGTATGCTACATTTAGTTCTTCTTCAGTCGCTTCGATTGGTATATTTGTACTATTAGAAGTAGAAGGCGCATAGGTAGTTGTTATTGGGGTACTATCGATATATTTTTCGCTTTCAGTATCAGAATTAAGTCTTAATCTTGGTGTCGAATGGATAGGGTCACTCAACGTGCTAAGCATGGCATTGTTACTGATTGGGTTAGCAATGGTCGTGACTGTCCGATGCTCTGACAGTAAATCGTCGATGAAGCACGATAAACCATCATTTAGTGCTTCAGCCTCTTCGGTTGATATATTTGTGATATTAGCAGGTACGTGGATAGTTGGGGGATTACCAATACCATCATTCGATTCCATAATTTCATGCTTCCTTTGTATCAATATTCTGTATCGTGCAAAGGGTACAGAATATTGCATTGGTTATCATTAACAAGATGGTTAGAATAACAATCCGTTCAGCTATGACAACCGGATTATCAGTCATACTCCTGTTTCAGGTACGGGTTGTTTGTTGAAACCACTTCGTTTACGAATGGATGATCTTGCTTGAACTCCCGTTGAAGCACATTTTGATGAAACATAGATCATTACAGTGAACTGAACTGGATTAATATAATAAATGCAATCGACTGACATTTCATAGGTGAGTCAGTTGCTGTACATTTCGGAGCTCTCAAATCCACTCCAAGCGTGTCGGTTATTGTGGCAATCTAGGCTGTGTATCGAATGGCGGCAGCCAGCACGATACCGGATTTTAAGGCAGGTGGCTCTTGGCGATTTAAGCAAACTGCGATTGAAAAGTGGATTAAATAACAATCTAACGAGACCTCAGCATAACTCGACAAAACGGATCACGAAGCACTAAAAAGAGGCATAAAACCGATCATTTGGTGTCAAATGAGCCGCGGGACAAGTACGTCGAGAAATAGGCGCTTATTTTTCAGATTAAGTTATCGCGATTTCCCAGCTAATAAAGTACCGTGGGCACTGTTTTTTACTGTTGGCCATAATGGAGGCCGCACATGAATGTAGCATGAGGCATCTGCTTGAAGAGTATATTGCTGAGCTGAAACGTAATTTTGCTGTCATTTTTGACCAAGATCCAGATCTCTCCGACCCAGATGTCAGTGCTAATTATCTCTTTGAGTTCTATATTTCACTACAATTCTCTGCTTGTCTCAATCCAATCCGCAAGTTTCTTGATAGCAAGGTTCGCATATTCTTTGAGAGATTAGCGCTACTGAACGGTTAGCTCACTGCATTTCTCATGGCTCTGTGCAATAATCCTGCTTTCGAACAGATACACCTGAAGCGAAAAACCTATGACCATTAGTAATATTATTGTTCACCACTTGATTCGCAGTCCAGATGCAGACAGTGCCACTATCCATCCTCGGTCTACACCGCTGCCGGTTACACCGATCACTGAAGGTCTGCTGCAGGATCTGCTGCAAAGCTACAATCAGAAGTCAGATAAAGCCCATGGCTGCTTTTCGGCAGCAACGGAAGGCGAGACGCAATTACAGGACTGGTTAAGCGCTTATCTTAACGACTCAGCGGAGTTTGTGAATTTCAGTCTGAAAACAACAGAAAGCCTTAAGGAAAAACTGGACACCGCCGGCATGTTTTTCGGTGGCTTTGTGCTGATTGCTCACTACTGCAGCGGGCTGACTCAGTACTTGCTCATCGCTCTGGTTACTCCGGCCAGTAGTGTGTCAGTGACCGAGCAACTCGACATTATTGATACCGTCTACCTTGATATGGGGCGCCTTAACCTTGCCGCCCGCATTAATATCACAGAATGGCAAAGTAATTCCCAGGCTCAGCGTTATATTTCTTGGATCAAGCCCCGTGGCGGACGCCGTCTCAGCGACTGTTTCAAGGGGTTTTTGGGTGGAACAGAAACAGCCAACACCAAGAAAGACACCGATACCCTGATAAATGCAGTAGAGGCTTACAGTGGTGGCAATAATGAGGCTCTTGCGGCACCCGATAGAGTCAAAAAACGTGTCTACGAATACTGCAACGAGCAGCTCCAGTCGAATGAAGCGATCTCCTTGAATGAACTGTCGACCTTCCTGAACGAGGCCGAGCCCGATAACTTCACACGCTTCATCAACACTCAAGACTATGATCTAGCGCCTAAAATTACGCCTAGTAAAAGCCAGCTAAAGCGGCTCATTCGCTACTCGGGTCGTGCCAAAGGGCTCAATATCGCTTTTGATGCTGATCTGCTTGGCAACCGGATTCTCTACAATCAGGAAAATGACACTCTGACCATCCATGGAATACCGGACAATATCAAGTCACAACTTGAAAAAGCTTGAGAGCAGCAGCCTAATAATCACACAAGGAACCCTACATGAAAACGATTAGAGTGTGGGATTTACCAACCCGCCTGTTTCACTGGCTACTGGTTCTGGCCATCGTCGCTCTTTGGTATACCGGTACTGAAGCCGATATGGACAAGCATCTTCCTCTTGCTTATTTCACTCTCGCTCTATTGCTGTTTCGTATTATCTGGGGATTTACTGGTGGCTTTTACTCACGCTTTTCCGCCTTTCCTTTGAGGCCATCCAAAGCGATCAGCTATATTCGTAGCGGACTACACAGCGACGAGCCTGGACATAATCCACTGGGTAGCTGGAGCGTAATCGCCATGTTACTCAGTCTTGCCGTACAGCTGACCACAGGCCTGTTCGCCAATGATTCGATTGTTACAGAGGGACCGCTGGCTCATTATGTGTCTAATGATTTCAGCGACCAGATGACCAGTCTGCACTCGTTGAATTTTAACATCCTACTTGGGCTCATCATGCTACACATTGCAGCCATACTGTTTTACACCATCGTCAAACGGGATGATATCCTGCCTAGCATGATTACCGGTAAACGCTCTGTTTCGGCGGATATCGTCGAACCCGTCGGGAGAAATCCTGCTTATGGCGTAGCAGCCATTACGATTGCTGCAGGTATTGTCTGGCTGATCACGAGACTTGGTACTTAATCCGATAAAGAAGAAACATTTAAAAGCAGCAATAGCTTTGATGATTGCTACTTTTTAGAACCGTTTTTCACTTGTTCTTGTAGGGTTTATGGCAACTACCGCAGGTATCTCCAGCCTTTTTGAATGATGATTTAATTGCGTCCATATCGCGTTTTTCAGCAACCTGTTGAAGTTTGAGCGCCTGTTCATGAAAGGCTTTCATTTTATGATCAAAATCCATCTTTTTTTCCCATATCTCCGACTTGGCTTTCGAATCACGCGTTAACTGTTTTTGTGTGAACCCTTCATGAGCCCAGCCACTCAACGCAACCAGCCGATCAGCATTGGCGGAAAATGTCACTGCATCATAAGGCTTTTTCCCTTTGACCATTGCACCCATTTCACTGAAATAGGTACCGACAAGATGCATCTGTGCTTGGCGCAGTTCAACAGCATCTTCATCTTTATCAAGCGTGAGCGTGTGCCCTGAAGCATTAAGCGCCAACACTGCCAGTCCCGCACAAATTATTTTTCTCATTAGTTTATCGACTCTCTCATTCTGTGGTTCGCTGGACATGTATCACGGTGAAGCTTACGTATTTAAATGCTATCAATAGTGCACTTTATATCAGATATGATGTGTGCCAGTCTAACACAAGCATTCGTATAGTACGTCAATCGCTTCAATCAAACGAGGACTGTATAGAATCAAACGCAGAAAATATACCCTGCCAGAACCGACAGACGCAGTATGACGATCAAGATTCAATCATACATTAAAGCGAAAGTGCAGGACATCGCCATCTTGGACAATATATTCCTTGCCTTCAACGCGTAGGCGACCTGCTTCTTTAGCACCTTGTTCACCGCTGTACTGGATGAAATCGTTATAACTGGTCACTTCTGCACGAATGAAGCCACGCTGAAAGTCCGTATGAATAACGCCAGCAGCTTCCGGTGCTGTCGCACCGACCTTAATCGTCCAAGCCCGTACTTCTTTTACGCCAGCAGTAAAATAGGTTTGTAGACTTAACAGTTCATACCCTACACGAATTACTCGATCCAACCCCGGCTCTTCCATGCCAAGACTCGTTAAGAACTCGTCTTTTTCATCATCCTCCAGCTCTGCAATTTCTGCTTCCAGTTTGTTGCAGATAGGAACAACGATGGCACCCTCTGCGTTAGCCAAAGCAATGACCTTATCTAGATAAGGATTATTCTCAAAACCGTCCTCATCTACATTGGCAATGTACATGGCTGGTTTGCTGGTTAGCAGATGGAACATCTTCACCTCGCGCCACTCTTCTGGAGTAAGTGTCAGACTGCGAATAGCGCGTCCTTCTTCTAAAGCCGGAATCAACTTTTTTAGCAGTGCTTTTTGCCTCAGAGCCTCTTTGTCACCCCCTTTGGCCGCACGAGAAATACGCTTCTCCTGCTTTTCCAAACTATCCAGATCGGCTAAAGAGAGCTCTATGTTGATGATCTCAATATCAGCGACAGGATCAATACGGTTGGCAACATGAATAATATTGTCATTCTCAAAGCAACGCACGACATGTGCAATCGCATCAGTTTCCCTAATAGTGGCCAAAAACTGATTCCCCAGACCCTCGCCCTTAGAAGCGCCTTCCACTAGGCCTGCGACATCCACAAACTCCATGGTTGTGGGCAATACTCGCTGGGGCTTGACGATCTCAGCCAGCTTGTCCAAACGAGAGTCAGGCATGGGTACCACGCCTGCATTTGGCTCGATAGTGCAAAAAGGAAAGTTCTCTGCATCAATACCCGCCTTGGTCATGGCGTTGAAGAGAGTGGACTTACCGACGTTGGGAAGTCCGACTATGCCACATTTAAAACCCATGCTGTCTACCCTGTTAAGTAGAAAGTTGTCAATAAAACCGGCAAATTATAAGGGGTGGACTCTGCGCGGCGAAAAAATACTGCAAATCAGTTGTCATTTAATTAGTGAGTAATTAGTGAGAAACTGCCATTATAGGGGCTAGATTTTAACATGGATCGTCGAAAAAAAAGAGCCAAAATATCATGAATTATCAGAATGTTCGTCAAAGCGTGATTACATCGGTACTCGTTACATCGCTGCTAGCAGCGATAAGCGTCAGTCAGGTGGCAGCGGATCAGAAAGTCACGGAAAAAGAGAGCGCGCAATCTCGACACAGTGAACTTTATACCCAAACTATCAATCGGCAATTGACAGAACTGATAGCGTTATTTTCCAAAAAGGATCTCATGCAGCTACAGATGGACAATAACCAATTAATTAAGGGCAAGCCCTTGACTAGTCTGGATGACAGTATTGGCCTTGATCTGAACACACTTAGCTATGAGCAACGTGCTAGCTTGCACCGTTTGCTTGCTACCGCTTTGAGTAGTGGCGGTTACCAACATTTGACTGCGATTATAAACCAGGAGTTTGTGCATCAGGAGATGGCGGAGCAAGACGAATTTTTACTGACCGAACATCTCCCTGACGCACGTCTCTTGTTAACCGGCCATCCTGATAGCAGCGACTGGGGCATTCGACTTGGCAGTCCTTGGTTTAATGTGGACATTTTCTTCAATACGGCCAAAGATCAGCACAGTATCACGATGGGTCCTCTGTTTTTGGCTAGTTATCCCACTCAGGTACCTGAAGCCCCTAAAGTAGATCTCCGCCAAACACATTACCCTTATCTGCGCTGGCATGAGCAAGCTGGACAGACCATTCTTTGGCAAATGGGGGATTTTTCTCGTACGGCCATCAAACAACTGAGAAAATCCATACGCAATAAAACCTGCTTGAAACACGACCAAAAAACCAATGAATGCCCTATGATTTCCATGTTGCCGGATCCGGTGAAATTTATGGCACTCAATGTGCCGACAGTTCGCATTGATCAGCTCACTGAGGAAGAGCGCTACTACTTCACACGCTTAGTGAACACCATGTTGGATAACTGGCGACCAGAAGTTCGTCATCAATCGGATGTGATGAAAAAACTAGGTAAGGCTCAAGTGGCTTGGGCAGGCAATTTGGAAACGGCAGATACCGGTTTTTATCTCCGCATTCACTCAGAATTTTTACTCATAGAATTTATTCAAACGCCACATCAATCTGGCTCTGACACCATGGTGTTACCTAATAATGCAACATTTTTGACTGTTCGCGATCCGAAATCAGTTAACGATTTTGATCCGCTAAGGCATACCGTAGAGCTATTACAGCCAAACAAAGAGATCGTTAGGCAAAATGCTCCAGAAGAAAAATCTGCAAATAAAAGTTCTTCTGACGCCACTTCCATCGATAACGCAAACCTCGACGATTCGATGGACTCAAATGCCATTATTTGGCTTAAAAAGACGTCTTACCTTGAGGGCGCAGAAATCAGAATCGGGCACAAAGGAAAGATTGTGCCAACAGGCAGACCATTTTACCCAGTAGTTCGTACTTTCATGAATGGCAGTTTGCACCAAAATATGAACATCAGTATTACCATTCATGATCAGCATGGCGAAGAGTGGCTTGGCGATTTTCCCTTGCCGTACGACAAAAAACAGGGAATTTACACTACTGGACTTACTTTACCGAAAAGCATGAAAGAAGCGCCGATCACTATTACCTATTCCGTGTCTCGACCAGGTAGCCGGTACGAAGGCATTTACGAGGCAACACTGCGTCCCGATACGGTGACGAAAGCTGTACCTGATAAGTCAATCGATAATTTAGGTGATAATTTAGACGACAATTTAGGCAAGGAAAGTATGTAATGCCTGTACCGCTTTGGCCCACGATCCTTCTAGGACTTCCGGCATAAGACGAACTGACTCATCAATCACGGCACGGATTTTATCATCATCCTGTCGTGATGGTTTATTGAGCACATAATCCACCACCTGATGACTATTACCAGGGTGCCCCACCCCGATACGCAGGCGCAGAAAGTCCCGGTTGCTACCTAGACAACTAATGATATCTCGCAATCCGTTGTGTCCGCCATGTCCACCGCCCTGTTTCAACCGTGCAGTTCCGACAGGAATGTCGAGCTCATCATGAGCAACTAAGATCGACTCTGGAGGGATACGGTAGAAATTCGCAATAGCAGCCACTGACTGACCGCTGCGATTCATGAATGTAGTGGGGAAAAGCAATCGAATATCACGGCCACCCAAATAGATTTTTGCGCTAAGACCGTGAAATTTCTTATCAAGTTGAAGCTGAGTGTTACAACTACGAGCTAGTGCTTCAAGGAACCAGATGCCGGCATTGTGGCGAGTATATTTATAACCTGCACCTGGATTGCCCAAGCCTACTATCAATTCGACAGCCTTATTAGGGGTTGCCTTTGCCACAATGTCGCCTCCGTCCCTTTTAGTGAGCGCTTATTCAGTGCTTTCCTCGCCTTCTGTACCCTCTTCAGTCGATTGATCTTCCTTGGTAGCACGTACGGCATGAACACCGGCAATAGGTAGATCATGCTCTTCACCGTGTAAAAGGTGAACTAGCTGAACACCATTAGGAGCCTTTAGCTGGGAGAGGCGAAAGCTGCCACCCAGCTCAACATTAGCCATATCGACTTCAATGAACTCAGGCAGGTCTTTCGGCAGGCAACGAACCTCTACTTCCACCATGTTATGGGCGATAGCACCGCCAGCCTTGGCACCTACGCATATCTCTTGGTTGATGAAGTGCAGGGGTACATGAGTGGTTAATTCGTGTTTGGCGTCTACACGCAGAAAATCTATGTGCATAGCGAATTCCTTCGCAGGGTGACGCTGTATATCTTTCAAGATCGCTTTTTCGGGTTTTCCTTCAATATTTAGAGTAAATATCTGGGCATAAAATGCTTCGTTTTCCAGTGCTTTTCGGGCATGTTTCGCCTGCAGGACAAGCGAAGTGGGTTTAGCGTCAGCACCGTAAATAATAGCAGGAAGTTTTTCTGCGCGACGCAGGCGGCGGCTCGCACCTTTCCCTGTATCCTTACGCAGCTCAGCATCCAGAACAATTGCTTTAGACATGCCCTTCTCCAAAAAAAAATAACACCATGACAAACGGCGACCAGTTTATCATGACAGATTAATAAAACGGAGTATCATACCGATAATGAACTCATTGTCAAAGCGGTATAGTCCTACCACTTTAATGCTGTCTACGCAGATCAATCAATAGAGTGACGGCATAAACAATCATCATACAGACTGCTCTTTTTTAAGACATATACCGATTCAACGAAACATGGCGCTAATGGATTCAGCGTTGCTGATACGACGCACAGATTCGGCCACCAATGGCGACATATCCAACTGACGGATGCGATCAATTGCACGGGCTGCTGGTGTCAAAGGAATCGTGTTGGTAACAATCAACTCATCCAGCTCTGAGTTGACAATGTTCTCCAATGCGCGGCCAGATAGCACAGGGTGCGTGGCGTAAGCAAGAACCTGCTGGGCACCTTGCTCTTTCAGAGCGATAGTCGCTTGGCACAGGGTACCAGCCGTATCGACCATATCATCAACCAGAATGCAGTTACGGCCACTCACATTACCGATGATGTTCATGACTTTTGCCTTGTTAGCTTCAGGGCGACGTTTGTCGATGATCGCTAGCTCGGCATTCAAACGCTTGGCTACCGCACGGGCACGAACAACGCCGCCATGGTCAGGAGAGACAATGACCATGTCACTGAGACCCTTACGCTCAATATCATCCAACAGCAGAGGAGAGCCGTAGATGTTGTCGACAGGAATATCGAAGAAGCCTTGAATCTGGTCGGCGTGAAGATCAACGGTGAGGACACGACTCACGCCAACGCTGACAATGATATCTGCAACTACCTTGGCGCTGATAGCAACACGAGATGAACGAGAACGGCGGTCTTGGCGTGCATAACCAAAGTAGGGAATGACGGCGGTAACACGGGCGGCAGAGGAGCGACGCATGGCGTCACCCATGATCAGCAACTCGATGAGATTATCATTGGTCGGTACACAGGTAGACTGGATAATGAAAACATCCTTCCCGCGTACGTTTTCATGAATTTCAACATAGACCTCTCCGTCGCTGAAGCGTCCAACACTGGCTTTTCCTAGCGGCATATGCAGATAATCGACGACCTTATTAGCGAGTTCCGGGTTGGAGTTGCCGGCGAACACCATCATCTTCGACACAGTAGCACCTTGAGTTTCTTGCAATTGGATAAGCTATATCTGAGCATACGAGTATTACCATTGCTGTCTATCGTTAAAGATTGGCTGGGGTGGCAGGATTCGAACCCGCGCATGACGGGATCAGAACCCGTTGCCTTACCGCTTGGCTACACCCCAGTTACAGCAATCACTTTATCATCTGTCTTATTCGGCATCCTGTCGACGCTGCAATTATCCCTGACGGCTGGATCTTTCGCAATATCATTAACACCTGCAATTTCACACTGGGTTCATTGTGAAATCTGGTGTTACCCGATAATACCAGCGTGCAGAATATGCAAGTTATAGGCAGGAAAACACTAAGAAAATAGACTCCATGATTGAATGAGAAGCGTCACTCGCGTATTACCTTTGTGCAGCCTCAATCGACCAGGCATGTCATGATCCGATGCAACGCTATAGCGGTCAAACATAATATCCCAGCCACGCTGAGATAACGACATCAAACGATTATACGCGTTTAGCTGAAGATCATCATATTCGCCAGGTGCAGGCATACCTTTAACCCAATACTGCAACATATTAAAAGGAACGACCCATCCCGTATGTCTGTATATCATATTTTCTAGAGAAGAATCCGTTAAAGTCGCTTGATTTGGTACTATCATGGAAACAGACCCTGGCATACCCCAGATGCTGGCCATGCTTCGTCCAAAAGGCCCTGTTAGATAAATCGTATAATGGTCATCATTTTCCTCCCACTCCAAGGTCGCGCTGCCACCAGTACTGGACTCGCTTCGAACCCCTAGCTTGCCGGAAATCTGCCATTGAGTCAGTGCCGAAATATTGCTCTCATGCTGCTGCCAAGAGCGACTCTCATTCTCCGGTGACCGCTGGGTATGACTGACGCAGCTTGTTAGAATTAGTAAAAGCAGAGTTCCGACTAAATAACTGACTGAACAGTGAATATACTGCATTGAATTCGTTACTCTTCAAAAATAAGCAATCTCGAATTTGGTGGAGCGAGCGTGTAATAACATAATCATCTTTAAAGTAGACGTCACTGCTTACGTCTACTCAGAACCCTGTAAACGTTCCATGACTTCTTTAAGTGCTTCGCTGTCAGGCTGCTTTTCAAGTGCCCGCTCCCAAATAGAAACCGCCTCCATTCGACTCCCTTTCACCCAAAGCACCTCGCCAAGATGTGCAGCCACATCGGCGTTGGGCATCTTTTCATAAGCCGTGCGTAAATACTGCAATGCTTGTTTATAATGCTTCATCCGAAAGGCAACCCAGCCCATACTGTCGATAATAGCCGGATCATTCGGCTTCAACATATACGCATTGGTCACCAGCTCTTTTGCTTCAGCAAAACGGTTAACTTGATCGATCAGAGTGTAGCCTAGAGCGTTCATCGCAAAGGCATTATCTGGATCAATTGTCAGGATCTTTCTTAAGTCCTGCTCCAGCAGTTCAAGATTGCCTGTTTTTTCAGCCAGCATGGCTCGAGCATAGAGCAGGCCCTGGTTATTGGGATAATTCTTCAGTGCAGCATCCAACACACCAGAAGCCTGCTCATAAGCACGCTGTCCAATCAACACCTCTCCTTCCATCAAGTACAACTGTACCATGAAATCAGGGTGAAGTTCTCGTGCCGCCCTAAGATCCTTCACGGCTTGGGACCACATTTCATGATCAGCCAGCATCTGAGCCAACGCAGCATACGTCGGCATTAACAGTTTGCGGGCATCCACCTTTAAATAATGCAGTCGAGCTTGCTCCCAATTACCCTGTTGTTGTGCGAGCTTGCCCAGATACAACTCCGCCAGACTTTGATAACGACTAAAACCTTTCAGGCGCTTGAGGCATCTCGCAGCGTCTTCCAGCATGTTGTTTTCCATCAAGATCAATCCCACAGATAACAATATCTCTGGGTCATTTGGCGACTGAGCCAGGAGAATCTCAAACTGCTCTTGTGCTAAGTCTGGCTGCTGCACATACGCCAGCGCTCGACCGTAAAGGAGGCGTAAGCGAACATTATTAGGTGCTTTATCAACGTGATCCGACAGAAAACGCTGGGCGTCATTGAGGCGCCCATCAATCATTAAAAGCTCTCCCTTTAGCATGACAGCCTTGCTATTATTTCCCTGTTTTATAATGCGCTCGCAAAGCTTGATGGCTTCGGCATTACGACCGCTGTACTGCAACAGTATCGCCTTGCCCAATTGAGTCCGACTATTATCAGGGTGCTGTTTTAATGCTTGGTCAAAGGTCGCAATCAGCTTATCGCGTTCTTCTTGGGTCTGATCTGTCGAGGTGATCGCAACAAATTCGAAGTTGGCATCTCCCTTCATTTTCAGTACGATCAACATCTGTTCTGCGGCAGCCTGACTCTTACCCATACGGGCAAGTTCGATAGCATGCGAACGTAATGCAAGAGGATTTTTCGGATCAATGCTCACCCAAAACTCTGCTGCATCTTGTGCTGCTTGCCAAGCACCAATAAAAATGGCTGTCTGATAGGCGTGAGCCGTTATACTAGGATCACTGGTTTTATGCGCTTGCTGCAGATAATTGCCTAACGCCAGATCATAGCGTTGTCGGTATCCAGCTACTTCAGCTACCAATAAATCGTAAAGTGTGTCAGGCTCAAACGATGCTGCTGGCTTCGCTGGATTCTCAGTGGCAACGTTCTCCCCTCCCTGTGCCGAGCCTGGTGACGACGGCAGGTGGGTGCAGCCATAAAAGGTAATAGCCAGCAGCGTAACCGACAAAAAGCAAAGATAGGATTTAATCTTTAACAACGTGATTTTCTTCTTTCCGAGAAGCTGAGTTTGCAACCATAATGACACAAGTGCGACGACAAACCCATTCCGACCCAAGTACAGTATTTTCAGTTGACGTATATCCATAGGGAAATTCTACTTTCTTCATGCATCCTTGTGGGGCTTTCACATCCAACGTGAATAGATTATACAATGAATGGGCGGGTGACAATCAGTGTTCGTAACATTTAATACTAACCCGAGTTTCTGGATAATATGACGACAACATTTGCGGCAACCCAATCGTCGGCGTTTTATGCACTACTCTGAAATGTCACTACGGTGAGCTTTAGCCTCTTTAATAGGTAGAGATAAAAGACGATTTATATGGAATTTCTGGCAGTTGGCATTAACCACCAGACAGCACCCGTCAGCCTGAGGGAGAAGATTGCGTTCTCTCCAGAACAGCTAGTTCCTGCTTTGCAGGATGCCATGCGCTTGGAATTGGCCTGCGAGATAGCAATACTGTCGACCTGCAACCGGACAGAGATTTACTGCTTTGGTGCCATCAGATCTAAGCGGTTATACCAGTGGTTGTCTGATTTTCATCGGCTCGATATTCGTGAGATTACTCCGTATACCTATAGCCATACAGAAGAAGCTGCAATCCATCATGTCATGAGGGTCGCCTGCGGACTCGACTCACTGATACTCGGTGAGCCTCAGATACTCGGACAGATGAAGTCTGCTTATGCTATCGCCCGCGAAGCGAACGCTACAGGCAGTCATTTGGGTCGCCTGTTTCAGAGCACCTTCACGGCAGCCAAACAGGTTCGAACGCATACTTCCATTGGTGAGCATCCGGTCTCTGTCGCCTATGCCGCCGTTACATTGTCTCGCCAAATCTTTGCAGATCTGCCCGAAAATACTGCCCTGTTGATTGGCGCGGGGGAGACCATAGGACTGGTGGCTCGCCACCTGAAGAAGCAAGGAATAGGCAACATCATTGTCGCTAATCGGACATTAGAAAGGGCGCTGCGCTTGGCTGAAAACGTCAACGGTCATGCCATTTTACTATCCGACATCCATGAAGAGCTGCATAAAGCCGACATAGTGATCGCTTCAACAGCCAGCCAACTGCCTATTTTGGGTAAAGGTGCGGTGGAACGGGCACTAAAAAAGCGGCGTCACGCCCCTATTTTCATGGTCGACATTGCGGTTCCACGGAATATTGAGCCTGAGGTCGGCGATCTGGCGGATATTTACCTCTATACGGTGGATGATCTGCGGGAGATCGTGGAAGACAACCTGTTCAGTCGGCAGGAGGCCGCTCAGGCTGCCGAACAGATTATTGCTGCAAGCTGTGAAGATTTCTTGCGACGTATGCGCACCATGGATGTGATCGACATCCTTAAGACTTACCGAAAAAAAGCAGAAATTCTTCGAAATAATGAGATCAACAAGGCACTGCGTCTGATTCAGAGCGGTCGTCCTGTCGAGCAAGTGCTGACTCAGCTAGCCCGTGGATTAACCAACAAATTGATCCACACCCCCTGTGTCCAGCTTCGCAAAGCCGGCAGCGAAGGCGACACTGCCACTATTACCTGCGCCAGAAGTTTTCTTGACCTGCCAATTGCCGATACTTTGATGTCTACCTCTATCAAGCCTGCGCCACTACCATCACGCGAGGTGACGGTACGAATTGTCGAATCAGTCTCTTTGGGCGACGTCCGTCCCTCAAAAATAAAGAACCGTTGACATGAAAGCGTCTATCAGCAGCAAACTTGACCATCTGCAAGACCGTTTTGAAGAGCTATCAGCCTTGCTGAGCGACCAAGAAGTCATCTTCGACCAGAACCGATTCCGCAATCTCTCTATCGAATACGCTGAACTAGAGCCAGTGGTGAAGTGCTACCAGGACTATTGCCAGGTACTGGAAGACCATGCAGAAGCCCAAAGCATGCTTAAGGATGCCGATCCCGATGTGCGGGAAATGGCACAAGAAGAAATTGAAGTCTTAGACCTCCGTATTGAAGCATTGACGCAGGAGTTGCAGCTCTTGTTACTCCCCAAAGATCCCAGTGACGGCAGCAACGTATTTTTGGAAATTCGTGCTGGCACCGGCGGTGATGAAGCGGCCATTTTTGCAGGTGATCTCTTTCGGATGTACTCTCGCTATGCTGAAGCCCAGCGCTGGAAAATTGGAATATTGAGCGAAAACCTCGGTGAGCACGGTGGCTACAAGGAGATCATCACTCGGATCGTCGGACAGGATGCTTATGCACAGCTCAAGTTTGAATCCGGCGCACATAGGGTTCAGCGTGTACCGACAACGGAATCACAGGGGCGCATTCACACCTCTGCTTGTACCGTTGCCATCATGCCGGAACCCGATGAACAGGAAGAGATCAATATCCGTAAGGAGGATTTGCGAATTGACACCTATCGCTCCTCCGGTGCCGGCGGCCAGCACGTCAACACTACCGATTCCGCCATTCGAATCACCCACCTTCAGACTGGCATTGTCGTTGAGTGTCAGGATGAACGTTCTCAGCACAAAAATAAGGCTCGCGCCCTCTCTCTGCTGAATGCCCGACTGAAAGACGCCCAGCAGGAGGCGCACGCCAAAGAGATGGCAGACCAGCGAAAAAGTCTGGTGGGCAGTGGCGACCGTTCTGAGCGTATCCGCACCTACAACTATCCACAAGGGCGGGTCACCGACCATCGTATTAACCTGACGCTCTACAAATTGTCCGAAATCATTGAAGGTGATCTGGCACCGATCATTGAACCGCTGCGGCAAGAGCACCAAGCTGAGTTACTCGCATCACTGGCAGGCGATAATTAATGCAAGTCAGGGATATCCTGAAGCGCGTTAACGAACTGGCTGAGTACAGCAACACACCTGCACTGGATGTGGAGTTGCTACTTTGTCATGTATTGGACAAGCCTCGTACCTGGCTATTCACTTGGCCAGATTATGAGCTAACCACAGGCCAGCTATCAGCTATTGAACAATTGATTGACCTGCGATTGAGAGGCCATCCAATCGCCCATTTGATCGGCACCTGGGATTTCTGGAACCTGACACTGAAAGTCACGCCTGCGACGCTGATTCCTCGACCAGATACTGAGCTACTGGTTGAGCAGGCACTGAGATGTTTTGGTCAGGAAGCACGCAAAGTCGCTGATCTGGGAACAGGTACTGGTGCTATTGCACTGGCATTGGCGGTAGAGCGCGCCAACTGGCAAGTGGTTGGTAGTGATCGTATTGAGGCGGCTGTCGAGCTAGCACGCTACAATGCTGACATCAACGGCCTGTACTCTGTTCGTTTTTATACTGGCTCATGGTGTGAAGCACTACCTGACAAGCATTACGACCTGATCGTCAGCAACCCACCTTATATCCGTGCCGACGATCTGCATCTTCAGCAAGGTGATGTCCGTTTTGAACCAGACTCAGCACTAATATCAGGTGCTGACGGGCTGGACGATATCCGGATCATTGCCAGCCAAACTGCGACGTATCTAAAACCTCGTGGCTGGTTACTGCTTGAACATGGTTACGACCAAGGGTCGGATGTTCGTGATATTCTGGCAGAGCAACACTTCACAGCCGTTGAGACGGTACGGGATCTTGCCGGACACGACCGCGTTACTCGAGGGCGCTGTTTTGACTGAACGACTCACAGACCAGCAGCTACTACGCTACAGTCGACAGATTATGTTGCCGGAACTTGATATTGCAGGACAGGAAAGGCTGCTGGACAGTCGGGTATTGATCATGGGTGCAGGTGGTCTGGGTTGTCCGGTTGCCCTTTATCTTTGCGCAGCGGGTGTCGACACGCTGGTGATTGTTGACCATGATAAAGTCGATGACAGCAATCTTCAACGACAAATTGCCCATACTGCACGAGATATCGGCAGACCAAAAGCCTTCTCTATCACAGAATCTCTACACGCCTTGAATCCGGATATCTGCGTTATGGCGATCGCCCGAACACTCTCTGCTTCCGAATTGCAGAAAGAAGCCAGATTGGCAGATGTCGTTGTGGACTGTACCGATAACTTCCAGATACGACGAGAGATCAACGATGCCTGTATCAGAACTGGTACACCACTGGTCTCTGGCACTGCTATCGGATTTGGCGGACAGGTCGCAATCTTTGGATTTGGCGAGAACGGCCCCTGTTATAACTGCCTTTATCCCGAAATCGAGACAGAACAACAGACGTGCAGCGAGTCCGGTATTCTCTCTCCCGTCACCGGTGTTATTGGCTCTTTACAGGCAACAGAAACCATCAAGCTTCTGACCGGAATCGGGAAGCCTTTATCTGAACGATTGATGTTGTTTGATGCACTGGCTATGGAGTGGCAGGTAGTGAATTTGTCGCGAAACCCTACGTGTTCCACCTGTAATACGATAAAAACATAGACGCATGAATAACCGCTTTCCCAGAACAGAGGAGTTAGACTCTATTTAGCCTTCCCTGAAAAATCATCTTTTCAAACAGTTTAATTCTGAAGCATTGTTTACATTATTGTAACGTCAAATAAAAACATCCTGTTGCTTGAATCCAGTCTGGTTCATTTGCTTAATCTTAGGAACGCGGAATTAAAATACGAACGGTTTAATTAGCAATATTTTTTCAAGGAAAGAGATTTTAAACATGTGGTAGAGACTGAAGTTGATTTTTTGATGGTCGTTTAAATAATCAATAAATTCGAGAAGACAAATCATAAAACAAAATATTTTTTGGCGAAAGAGTAGATTTACTCGCGACATTAAAATTTCAAATATCAGTAAAACACCAAACTTTATTATAACAATATTTTAATATCGCATGGAACTTAATCGTTATCATGTCACCTAAATACTGAATGTCTTAAAAAACATTCAATCTTTTAACGAGACTTAAGAATCATAATATCCATTATACTTTTTAATGAATCGTAACCAGTCGTTAATGATATATCGAGTATCATTAAATATTTAAATTTAAAATCTAGGATGTAAAACAATGCAAACAACTAATGTTATCACTCATGTTAATAGGATTCCTGTGAACAATGAAATAATCAAAAAATTAGAAGACCCAACGGGCGCAAGAAAACAAAATGTTTTTATAGGATTTACAGTAGGATCATCTTCTTATGAGTTTGAGGGATCTTCCATGATTCTCACAGGATACAACACCGCACTGAGAGAGAAGTCTTTGGTAGCAGTAGCACGTTTGTTTGAAAAGAAAGGAATATCTATTCGATCAGTGGCAGAAGCAGGATTTGTATATACTGGACAGCATGGTTCTGATAAAGTGACATGCGTTTTTTGCAAAGGAACGTTAAGTCAGTTCGATGAAAATGATAATCCTATGAAGGATCACAAGCTCAATTTTAAGCAGTGTCCAATGATGCAGGGAAAGGTACCCAGCGAGTTCAGTATATTATCTCATCGTAGTAACAACTCTCCTGTCGATTCTCTGGATTCTAGGCCCTATCAATCTACGGATTCTAAGCCCGGTATAAGTGATTCGGTAAAGCCCACAAAAGAAAGCACTGGCGCGCGCTGTGTTGAATCAGAGTCAGAGATAGTATCTGAGTCAGAGTACGATGCCTCGGTAAAAACCTTTCTTAGGGAAAAAAGAGTCATGATCATTAAGTCTATGGAAGTTTGCACAGCATCTAAGTATATCGACATACTATATTCTGGCAACTCGGGAATACGCTTTTCAAATATTGGAGCATTAATCAGTGAAAGTACAAAGTGTATTCTAATGGAGAAGCTCAAAGAGGGACGAGAAATCGGAGTACGCGAACTAATTGGTCCATGTTCTAGAAAGGCATCAGCCGGTATAGTATTGATCGCCATGATGGCTGCGGAGGGAATATTGCCGTTAAATAAATATCCAGATTGGGTTGCAGGCTTTGTTCGTCGGTTAGACCCTTCGATCATTGAATCTAAACCTAG
>JAGLCE010000117.1 GCA_023146365.1 Endozoicomonadaceae bacterium | reverse complement strand
CAAGCAATCAATAAGTCACGAATTCGACTCTGTGTTCTTTCTATGAGAAAGTAGCTGTACTTGCTGTACTGGATCGTCTTCGTCTGGCGCCATCTTTTTTGGATTGAATCCGAATTTGCTTTTCACTAGATTGGCGATGTCTACACACTCTTGGTCAGTTAATCCATGATCACTCTCATTCTCATTAACAAAGAGGTCTTTCAGTTCTGCGGATAAGTCTTTTTTTTCTACATCGAAGTAGGTGAAAATCTTTGAGCTGATTTCAGATAGCTTTTTCTTAACCACCAGAATATTGACCTCTTCCTTCGATTCATTCTCTACAGGAATCTCTGAATTCGTGGTCTCGCCCTTCGATTCATTGATGCTTGAATCCTTGTCCTTCCCACTCTCATCAGTAATCGTATAGAGTGTTGTATTTGCGTTTGATACAGACAGCGCTTCCTTCTTTTCTAAAGCTTCCAACTGATCGCACAAGTCATTGTAGCTAGTAACCGTTCTCTTGAAAGGTTCATTAAAAGAGAGGTCTGTTGCTAGATTGTCTGGTATTTTCTTGAAGTCTTTTGAAGTAAGCTTGGACGGATCATTGTTTAGAGTCAGTGTGTGAAAGTAACGTTTTATCTTTTGAAAGGCTACCCAGATAAAACAATGTTTTTCTATTTGTTTTTTTTTGGATGCGCTTACTTTCGTGGGCTTTATAGCATCATCTAAGTTGACAGTCTTTATACTGAGGAACGATTCACTTTCATCGACGGAGTCAGCATTCCTGTTGGCAATGTCGCTATCAGGGGCCTTGTTAGTCTCGCCTGTAGTCTGTGTTGCCTCTGTATCGCTCATTCCCGATACTCTCTTGCCGCTGGAAGTGCCTACTTTATCCAGCGATTTTTCTTCTTTCTCGTTAAGCAGATCTTTAACCTCATAATTGGTGTTCTGTGAACCTGTCGCTGGTCGCGAGCCTACTGGACTCATTGTCTGTGCCTCGTTATGTTTATGGAAAGCTTGTAAGTTACAATGTCTTCTTCTTGAGATGCATACTCTTCTATTTTTCCAGATTTATGCCATTATATTTCTATACATTCACAGTGTGCCATTAGATATTTCTGAATTCAAGCAATAAGTGCAATCGACTTTCCAGTATAAACTTCGAGCGGTGTTCGCTCCTAAAACCTTTCTTGGCATGAGACCTCAGCATAACCCGCGACTTTAGCCGCCCTCATTAAACTTTCCTCATTGTGTCATCCATTACGAAACTCACTGGGGCATTTAACGCCAAATAATCGGTTTTATGTCTGTTTCTAGTGCTTTGCACCAGTTTTCGACGTACCTATCCCGTAGAACATATTTTTGGCACACCATAGAGCACCAAAAACTGAGCGCCTTTGCAAAGGTTCGCTGCCATAGCGGCCAGTTCATAAATCGTCGTATTTTTGGCAAGATCCATGAACCGAGTTCTGGCAAGCCCGTAATGTCTTTTATAGGTGGCAAAAGGACGCTCACCGCCCGCCCGTGTTACCGCTATTTCATTGTTACGAGTTCGTTCTTCAGAATCTTTTGTTGGTTTTCCGCCTTTGTTATTGCCCGAACCCGATTGTGCCGCCTCTATCGGTGTGGCATCAATGATATTAATGTGATCTTCGCTCATGATGATGTTTTTGGCTTCAAGCTGACGATTAATCTCCGCCAACCATTTATCCCACAGATGGTGTTCGACCAGTCGTGTTCGAAACCGCCCCAAACTGGAGGCTTCGGGAACGTCTCCACCCAGTTCAAGGTGACAAAACTTGCGAATACAGTAGGTCTCTATATAAGCGCTGAGCCAACTGCACATCGAACAAGCGATACCATGTCCCAAGCAATAAGGCCCGAAACAAAGTCAGCAGCCGTTGCTGGGACTTTTCTTGCGCCTGCTTAGGTCGATAACCTCGTAACCCAATATTACGTTTTACTTCCTTCGGCACTGTGCTGTGATGCTTGTTGATTAACCTAGCTATTTCACGGTGCGATAGTTTTTCTGTCACGCCTTCATAAATCTGGTATCGTTCATCTTCGGTCAGTCGGGTATATGTTTTTGACATAGTGAGCTCACACTGGGTTTTAGTCGACCGTGAGTTTCGCCCACTGGCCTTCAATTTTCAATGTGTCGCACTAGTAAATGAAATCCGCGGGTTAATAAAATAACCAAACGAAGTAATATCAACCTAAATGGAACGGCACTGTGAGGCAAGCTAATGGCACGACGCGTTACGAACTTTATCCGTTTTACGAAGGAGAATTAACGATAGTAGCTGTCAATTGAGCTATTTTTTTGAGGTAATAAAATTTCCTAAAGCTATCATTAGAGCAAAAGTTGATACGGGAAAAATAAAGTCAATATCTTATTATAGAAAAATAGAGATGCCTGCTATCTTAGAATTTCATGGAAAAACTAAAGAAATAAAATTAAATATTTTGGTTGCTAAAACGTATGGAAACAGGTTGTTAATTACTTCTATGCAGCCAGCAATTGTTAACACTGATGATTATGGAATTCCTGCTGAAAATCTAGCTAACCTAGCTAAGACTGTTGGTCGATTAAACCTCTCTAACAAGGTAGCAATTAATTTTGTATTAATCTTTAAATAGACTTGAACGCCTAATCGGGTAGCCAATGAGATTTAGCCATCAGGCTCCACAGCACCCTGCATGTGGATTCGCTCATGACTAATCTACTAAAAGTTTAACAAGGCCAGACAATCCTGACAGAAAAAACTGCCGTTGAAGCCAGCCTCGTTATGTTTTCAGAACGCACGTCATTTACTTATCTGTTAATGTACAGATTTTAGCGGTTTTATCGTCACTGCCTGTTACCATGTAACGTCCGTTAGAGCTGAATCTGGCAGTGTTCACATTATCAAGATGAGAGATGGTCAATTTTTCTTGCCATTTATTATCAACCATTTCACAAATTTTGGCAGAGCTATCCCCACTGGCTGTTACAAAGTATTGCCCGTTAGAGCTGAATCTGACACTGGTTATCCAAGAATCATGCGTAATGGTATTTGTTATCTTCCATGCTCCATTAGCATGTTTCCAGACTTGGGCGGTTTTATCGTCACTGGCTGTTACCATGTAATTGGTGGTGGGGCTGAAAATGGCACAGTTCACATGGTTAGAATGCTTGATGACGACTTCTTCTGTCCATAGCTTATCAATAATCCCCCAGATTTTGGCAGTGTGATCAGCACTGGCTGTTACAATGTAACTTCCATCGTAATTAAAATCGACGCTGTTCACACACTCAAGATGCGGGATCCTGCCTATTTCTTTCCATTGACCATTCGATATTTCCTTCCAAACATGGGCGGCCTCTTCACTAGCTGTTAAAATGTGCTTTCCTTTTGGGCTCAAGCTGATATCGTTAATGCTGTTGCTACGATGCTCTAATGTGAAGTCTTCTTTCCATCCATCATTATCACGTCTCCAGATTTGAGCGGTTCCATCTTCACTGGCTGTCATAATCTTATTTCCGGTGGAGCTGAAGCAGGCTTTGTTCACTATATCAGCATGCCTAATGACCTCTGTTTCTTGCCATTGATTATCAACATACTCACAGATTTTGGCGGTTTTATCGTCACTGGCTGTTACAAGGTATTTTCCGTTGAAGCTGAAGTTGACAGTATTTACCCAGTCATCATGCTTAATGGTGGTCTCTTTTATCCATTGCCCAGTAGTCGTAGTATACTCCCAGATTCTAACGGTTCTATCGTCACAGGCTACTGCAATGTAACGTCCGTTGTCATTAATGTCGGCTTCCTGTACGCTTCGAGAATGATTGAGGATGGCTGTTTCTTTCCATCCCTTATCAACACTTTTAACTTCAACATTAAGAGCCATACAACTTTTACTTTTATCAGCGGGGTCGTTCCAACTAGACAGTGAGGATCTTTTTTCAATGACAACAGATACAACAGATTCAGCGTGTACTCCTAGAGGATGCATGATGCGGTCTGTTGCTTTCAATTCCTGATCAACACTTTTAACTTTAACATTAAGAGCCATACAACTTTGAGTTTTATCAGCGAGGTAGTTCCAACCAGACAGCGAGGGTCTTTCTTCAATTACAGAAGATACAACAGATACAACAGAAGAATTAAGGTTATTATCAACACTCCGCCCCGCAGTGTTTGTTATTGGTTGAGCAGACGTATCGGTTTCCAGCACCAACGTCACATTCCCCTTACTATTATCTAACTCATGAGCTATTTTATCAAAAATAGCCATCATATTAATTACACCGCCGCGACTATCAGCCTCCTCCTTACTGATTTTAGGGACAAACACATAGATCGGTCGCCCAGCTGACCTGTCTTTGTTTAACTTTAGCGACGCATAATCAAACCGACGTTCCACTATTGCATGGGTATCTTCATTCATATTTGTAGGAATCACTACTACTTTAGCAATATTAATTAGGCTATTCTTTTTTATTTTAATAATAGATGCTTGACCTACTTTTGGTCTATTATTTTTCATTAATTTAGTTAATGGGCCAGTATGAATCGACAGACAACTGTTAAGTACATTAAGTGCCGTACCCTCACATATAACAGGCCATTCATCCAAAGAAGAACCCGTCATCACGACCACACAATCCTGACCACTTCCAGAGTCAGTTATCAAAGCAGCCAGAAAACGCTCCGTGTCCACTTTTAGATCACCAGAAAAACTTATCTCTACTCTACGAATAGAATTCTCTCTAACATTAGATTTACTTTTCTGATTACTCAACATATTAAGACATGTCTCGTCATCAGGACAAATACCAACCTTTTTAGATAAAGACCATACGCTTCTATACAATCGATTACTCGCACCGCCTTCTTCATCAGGAGTTCTCGACTTTGTAAACAAACTTAACGAAAGCATATTTTTCACAGATAAATTACTAGACTTCATGACTATCACCTTTTTCAATAAAAAAAATAAAAAACAACACAATTTCACTATTAAAAAATACGTTATTAATATTAGAGCATGCGTTAACTATTTGGTTGGACAAAAATATTTTAAAGACGTTCAACTTTACTTTTTCTACTGTTTGAACAAATTACGATTACGATCAACAGGTTTAGCGCATTCATGAATCCAGGTACATAATAGATATTATTACGCCGGACAGGTAAAATCCAAAACAGAGATTTACACACCATCCTGAATCCGTGACTTCAAAGCAAAAAATAATTGCATTAACCCCAGAAAGCACAAGGCTTAATAGCTGAAATACAACTATTTAAGTTTAAGTATTTCACTTGCTGGGTGAGTTTTTGTAAAATTGAAAATAGAATAATCTGACGCCGAATTTTATACCAAACAGCAGGTCTCTATTTCATTGACTTCATTGACTATGCCAACCATCAAAAAACAACACTCAAAAAACCCTGTGCGCTGTTAACAAAAAGCATGGCATTCCCAATATTGCGTTACTTCGAACAGTCAGTGCTCTCTTAGCAACCGGTACCAGTGATTTTGATAGATAGAAAATATTCACCATGATGACGGGTTCAAGCATTGCATGGGCATTCGGACAATGTCGTCCTCCAGTCGTTTACGCCAGAGGTTTGATGAAGATGCTTCCGCACTGATGCCCCACTGGATTAATATAATACGCGCAATCGCCTGAAATTTCATATGCGAGTCAGCTACTGTACATTTCATATCATAGCCATTCTCATTCGGCCGTTGAACTTTCATGATCTGAAGCATCCAATACCAACTCAGCAACCAAGCTGACTGCAAGCCTTTGCCAAGCGTTACTCAATACTCACCCTTTCGGTATTTCCTTAACTTGTACGAGGTCTTCAGGTATACTCTACTTGCTCGTGCGCTAGGAAAATTCTATAAACTAGGACAACGGCTCTGTCTTAGGCTGTTTTTTTACAGGATTATCTGAAGGATAGGAGTATTTCCAGCGCTCGCTACTGTTACTCTGGACAGGTGCTGAAATCACCAAACCTGAACCCTGAATAACAAACTGGCTCTGAGTTTTCAGGGATCGATGAAGTGACGAGGAAATCAAACGTGTTAAAAGCATATCGCGCTCACGTCGCAGAACGTGCTGCAGAAGGTGTACCACCCACCCCTCTGAGTGCCGAACAGGTCACCGACCTAGTAGAACTGCTAAAAAACCCACCGACTGGGGAAGAGAGCGTCCTACTGGATCTGCTTGAAAATCGTATCCCTCCAGGTGTCGATGAGGCGGCCTATGTGAAGGCCGGCATCCTCTCAGCCATTGCCAAAAGCGACGTTCAATCCCCTCTACTCACCAAAGAGAAAGCGGTTCAATTGCTCGGTATGATGCTAGGCGGCTACAATATAGAGACCCTCGTTACCCTGTTGGATGATACCGACCTGAGCCAGCTTGCGGCTGAACAGCTAAAGCACACACTACTGGTTTTTGATGCCTTTCATGATGTGGAAGAAAAAGCCAAGGCCGGCAATGATAACGCGAAAGCAGTCATGCAATCTTGGGCCGATGCCGAATGGTTCACTCGGCGTGGAAAAGTACCCGAAAGCACCAAAGTGACCGTATTCAAAGTCACCGGAGAGACTAACACCGACGACCTGTCACCCGCACCTGATGCTTGGTCACGTCCTGATATTCCCCTGCATGCTCGCGCCGCTTACAAAATGCCTCGTGACGGTCTGACGCCGGAAAAAGCTGGCGTCACGGGCCCCATGAGCCAGATTGAAGCGATCAAGGCCAAAGGTCTGCCTGTCGCTTTTGTCGGTGATGTCGTTGGCACAGGCTCATCCAGAAAATCCGCCACCAACTCCGTACTCTGGTTCTTTGGCGAAGACATTCCCGGCGTGCCCAACAAGCGCTCCGGTGGTATCTGTATCGGTAGTAAAATAGCCCCCATTTTTTTCAACACCATGGAAGATGCCGGAGCCCTAGTCTTTGAAGCTCCGGTGGATCAACTCAACATGGGGGACGTGATTGAAGTTCGCCCTTATGATGGCAAAATTTTATCTGAATCTGGCGATGTTCTCTCTGAGTTCAATTTCAAGTCTCAGGTCATTCTGGATGAAGTGCAGGCGGGTGGCCGAATCAACCTGATCATCGGGCGAGGCTTAACTGACAAAGCGCGTGAAGCACTGGGACTGGAACCATCCACGGTATTCCGTCGTCCTGCCGAAGTAGCTGACAGTAAGAAAGGTTATACACTGGCGCAGAAAATGGTCGGCAAAGCCTGCGGCATGGAAGGCGTGCGTCCCTGTCAGTACTGTGTTCCGAAAATGACAACGGTCGGCTCACAGGACACGACCGGTCCCATGACCCGTGACGAATTGAAAGATCTGGCCTGCCTAGGCTTCTCGTCCGACTTGGTCATGCAGTCCTTCTGCCATACTGCGGCCTATCCCAAACCGATCGATGTTAAAATGCAGCATACCCTGCCGGACTTCATTATGAACCGTGGCGGTGTCGCCCTACGACCTGGCGACGGCATCATTCATAGCTGGCTAAACCGGATGCTGCTACCTGACACCGTCGGTACCGGTGGCGACTCCCATACCCGATTCCCGCTAGGCATCTCCTTTCCTGCCGGTTCCGGTCTTGTCGCCTTTGCCGCCGCTACTGGCGTTATGCCGCTGGATATGCCGGAATCCGTACTGGTTCGTTTCAAAGGTGAAATGCAACCCGGCATCACCCTGCGCGACCTAGTACACGCCATCCCACTGTATGGCATTAAGCAGGGGCTTTTGACCGTTGACAAGAAAGGCAAAAAGAACATCTTTTCAGGCAGAATTCTTGAAATTGAAGGTCTGGAAACACTGACGGCGGAACAGGCCTTCGAGCTGTCTGATGCCTCTGCGGAACGCTCAGCGGCAGGTTGTACTATCACCTTGTCAGAAGCGTCGGTGAGCGAATACCTGAAGTCCAACATCACCATGTTGCGCTGGATGATCAGCGAAGGTTACGGTGATTCTCGGACGCTGGAGCGTCGTTCGCTGAAGATGGAGGAGTGGCTGGCCAACCCGCAATTGATGCGTGCCGATGCCGATGTCGAATACGCCGCAGTCATCGACATTGACCTAGCCGAGATCAAAGAGCCTATCCTTTGCGCCCCTAACGATCCAGATGATGCTCGGACACTTTCCGATGTCGCCGGCGATAAGATAGACGAGGTATTCCTCGGCTCCTGCATGACCAATATTGGCCATTTCCGCGCTGCCGGTAAACTGCTAGAGCAGAACAGCAAGCCCCTAAAGACCCGCTTCTGGATATCACCACCCACCAAAATGGACAAAAACCAACTGGAACAGGAAGGCTACTACGATATCTACAAAAAAGCCGGTGTCAGAACAGAAATACCGGGCTGTTCACTCTGCATGGGCAACCAGGCACGGGTTGAACCCGGAGCCACCGTCCTCTCCACTTCCACTCGAAACTTCCCAAACCGCTTGGGCGACGGCGCTAACGTCTATCTTTGTTCGGCAGAACTGGCGGCGGTAGGTGCTATTCTGGGTAAAATTCCAACCGCTGAAGAGTATATGGCATATGCCAAGAATATCAACGCCATGGCGGATGACATCTATCGTTACCTGAACTTCGACCAGATGGCGAGTTACCGAGAAGCGGCAGATAACATTATTATCAAAGTCGGTTAGCCAACCGTCGGAAACAGGGTGGAACACCATTCTGCCCCTTTTTTTTTCAGGCTTCAAATAAGAAACAGGAATCACCATGGCCGGTAATCGACTCAGCCGTATGGTTGCCAACACCCATAAAGCACCCGCCTTCATGCGCCCTTGGTTATTAACAAAAATCTTTGGAGCAACGATCAAGTTTGCCGGAACCGCCAACGTACAAATTCATCATCTTAGCCACAAAGAGAGCAGCCTGACCATCCAAAATCGGAAACGGGTTCAAAACCATATTGGCAGTGTGCATGCCTGTGCCATGGCGCTACTGGCAGAATCTGCCACCGGCTACATTGTGGGTATGAACGTACCAGATGATAGTATTCCCGTCATCAAAAGCATGCATATTGATTATGTAAAACGGGCTACCGGCGATCTGCACGCCGTCGCCCTGCTAACTAACGAACAGATTCAGCAAATGCATACCACGAAGAAGGGTGAAGTGACAGTTGGTGTCACCATTACCGATGACAAAGGGGTGGAGCCCATCAAGGCCGAAATGATCTGGGCCTGGACACCGAAACATCGATAACGATCAGTCTCAGGCTGCCTCAATGATTCTTTTAGTGATCTGAGCACTGAGCACGCAGGTCATATTAGCTATATTTTAATCTCTTTCCTGAATCCGTGACTTATTGATTGCTTGCACAGTTCCCGAACTTAAGAACACAGAGTGAGGCTCAGGATTCAACTTTTTACTGAGACTTGTCCGTAATTTATTTAAAAACATATAAACATTACCGACAGAATTGGTTTCTAAAGGCTTTT
>JAGLCE010000116.1 GCA_023146365.1 Endozoicomonadaceae bacterium | reverse complement strand
TGCTTTGAAGTCACGGATTCAGGACCCAGTAAGGGTCATAATTATCGGGTTTAATGAACTTTAAAAGATTGAGCTGTCGGGGGTTAATGAACCGTGAGTTTTGACAATAATCAATGAGCTTTTGTGACTGACTGTATGGTATAACTTTATCATGCACTGCATGCATTATCAGTACTTTTTTATCAAGACCAGCCTGAAGAAAGCAAATGATATTTTCATATGTAGGGAGTTTGTAAATCATTGGTCGAATGGCGCGGGTAAATGTTTTTTTCATACGCTCCTCAACCATAGATTCCATGCTAAAGTAAGGGGATTGTAAAACCACTTTATCAATAAACTTTGCGTTTCTAGCAGCAAGATGCATGGCAACGCCTGATCCAATTGACCACCCCATGATAATTAAAGGACAGTTTTTTGGTCGTGGTAACTTTAGGGCATAATCAACAAACACTTGGCCGGCTACATAAACATCCTCCTCTGACAATATGCATCCGTCCGAACGTCCATAGCCTGGATGGCTGGCGAACAGGCAGTGAATTCCTTCTGCCTGCCATTTTTCTGCATATTTAGATGCGGCGGCAATTTCAGACGTTTCACTGTTGCCTGGAAAATACAGCATTATTCCTTTACAGGGAGTACTTGTGTCACGGAGAGGATAATCATAACCAATCAAAGTATTATTATTAACTGTCAGCTGTATTGGTTTGCAGCCTGATGGAGGTGTGGCATTACTTTGTTTATCAGCTAAAAATCGTTATTGGAATGGAAAAAGAATAATATCTAATATGTTTTTTACCACAGCCGTGATTAATAAAGGAACGGTTATTATGGGGAATAGGATGATAACTACCGTTATTTTCATCAATTCAATAAGTCGAGAGGGAGATGCAACCAGTTTTTTAAGCAGGTATTTAGAATTTCTATAAACATTATTGATAGAAAAAACCCTCTTTAATAACAAACAGGTGGTGATCCTACGTGCAATACGACGAGGGCATTCCCCACCCACCATAAACGGCATAGAAGAATCCGCCGTGCGAGGTATAATACATTCATGAATCATAAGTAATATTCCATGTTTAGGTTTGCGTTACACAGAAAAATATATTTCTCTGTGGATCTGTAGACTGACAGTTAAATTTAATTCATAAGAATAAGTTCATTCTGTTAATATTTGAAGAGATCAACATCACCAGCGACTTTAACTACCCTCCCTCATTAAATCAAACCTTCAAAATTTATTGGAATATTTAGTCGACCCTGAAAAACCATCTTGTAAAACAGTGTCCACTGCAATCACCACTCTTCTCATCACTTAGGTTGTACAGCTGTTTTAACGCCACCCAACTAAGCATTAAGTGAATGGACTTTACTGCTAGCCATTGATCGCTGCAATGCACGGAAAATGATTGTTCCAGCGCTGCCCAGCTTATCGTTCTTCCCAGTGCCTATTAATGAGTCGCAATCAATCTGAATGAGGATGTAAAAAACCGGATTGAGGAGTGTCTTGGGCTATTTTGGCGCATTTTCATCTATTTTTCGACCATGAAATGTGCTCTTAGCTTAACAAATACGGTTTAAAATATCGCGAAATAAATGAACTTTTATCTTAATAATCAGTACATGCGAGTTATTCATGGCCGACTATTTATACAAAAACGGACTGGAAAAACATTCTGAATTCGTGACTTTGAATGTATCAAAGATGGCAAAGACTCTTTATACCGCAAGAGCTGTAATACTAGAAATCATCATTTAAAAACTCACCCAGGCAGTGAATATATGGACAACCAACTTCATCCTTACAATCCTTTAAAAAAAATCCGACAGCCATATTAATCATCAACAAAGTCACAAACTCAAGTAAGTTTAAAAAATGATGCGATATTTTAAATACTGAAAACCCTGTGATTTTAATTTATCAAATCTATTAATATAAATAGAGCAATATTAATTATTAGTTATGGTAAATTTACACTATTAAAAGTATTGACATATGTATATAATTAGCATACTGACCGTTATTGATAGTGAGGATACAATGAACCATTTTGTTAAGTTGAATTTTTCAGGGTCATTTTCTTATAATTGGCATAAGAATGAAAACTCTATATACCTCATTAAAGCTGTAAAATCTTTTTTTTCTGGTTTAAAAGCTATTTTTTGTGGCTATTTAGTCAATATTTATGATCCAGAGACTAGAAACTTGTATAGATCTCACCCCGATGCTCGGTTTTCTTCTGAAATAGATCGAATCCTTGGGTGGAATAATATAACTGTAGGTGTTGTACCGCCTAGCGTATTTGGTGCAGGAAATAAGGTAAACACGCAAGAGAGCGCTGTGCCTGCTAATCCATCTAATGTAACCACGTTAAATAAAACAGAAACACAGCGGAACAATGAGGTAGGCACAAAAGAGGATACTGTGTCTGTTAAGCCACCTAATGCAACCATTTTAGACAAAAAAGAAAAACGACGCAGTAAAAAGAAAGTATACATGCAAGAGGATCTTGTGCTGCCCGAGTTTCCGAATGTAACCACTTTGGATGAGGCAAAAAAAGTACTCGCCGAGGAATTAAACAAACAAAAGGCGTCCATTGAACAATTACAGATAGACGAAAAATATGAACATCTTAAACAACATGAGTACACTAGAGAAGAGAGCGTCATACCTGGTTCTAGAAGGAAGGATTTTCAGCGCGATCTAGATCTACAATACAAACTGATCATTGAGAAGTTGGATCAGTGTTGTTCGCCTGAAGAAATAAATGACAGTTTGCATGACAGTGTTTATCAAATGCAACGACTGGGTATTTATCGGTATTGGTGTTTGAGGCAACCTGCTCCAGAAAATCCGCTACCGTACTATAAAGGACGGGTATCCTTCAACAACCGAGACAGGGGATCTTGTAGCGTACATGGGGTAATACTACTGCTATTGCATAGTGGTGTAATGAATTACTTCATTTTTCGGCCTCTTCCTATTGAAAAAAAACCAGCTGAAGTCAGAGCAGAGCATATAAAAAATATGCACGAACATCAAAATGAGTGGCAGCGACTCTATACAGAAATATTGTTCGGATCAGAGAAGGGAGGAAAGATAGATGTCCCTTACTGGTTTACTGATAATTTTAGAAAGGACCCTATGTGTAATCAGGCGGATGGCTATGAAGGAATCTTTATTGACCAAAGAATTGTTTTTAAGCCAAAAGAGATCCTTAGAAGACTAGAAACTCCAAATGCCAATACAGCTCAGAAGCTAAAAGAAAGAATTCTAAGTGACTGGCGTGCCTGTCGATTACATACGGGCAGGCACCATTACATTACCCTAATCAGAGATAAAAAAGGAAAGATAACCTCTATTGATAATGGTCGCTTAGGAGATCGAACCCTTAAAAACTCACAAGCATTGCTGGATAAGTTTCTAACAGGCAAACCTCCCTATGAGCAGCCATCCTATATTGATTTCTGGGAATGAAATATTTTGAGTCATGCTGGATTAATACAATAAGTGCAATCGACTGAAACTTCATAGGTGAGTTAGCTACTGTACATTTCGTAGCTCTCACATTCAGAAATAGAGGTCAGAAATAAGACCACAAACCAGACACTGGCCCAAAGGCAACGATATTAGCTTAAAGCTTTTCTTGGGATAGGGGCTCTACACGCAGAAAAAAATTGCAGCGTGAGTTCGCATCAGCGAGAACGCTTTATCACGAGAGCTGAGTCGAAACAGCAGTGATGAGAGTTACTGCGTTGAGAGCGCCTATAGTCTCTAGCCACTCAGCGTATAAAAACAGCCAGAATCTGGGATCAATGGTTGACTGACATTAATCGTCAGATTGAAACCATCATGAGCAAAGGTCGCATTAATATCATTGATACCACACCAATAGAAACCCTTCTATTCGGGATAGATTCGTCACAAACCAGTCCGAAGCACTAGCAGATCATGTGCATTACATAAAGCCGATCATTTGCTGTTAAACATCCTAGCAAGTTTCGTAAAGGGTGACAAAATACGGAAATCTCAATAAAAGTGGCTAATAAAGTCGCCGGCTATGCTAAAGCTTCACGGTATTGATACCGTAAATTGTCCAGATATGACACATTGATGATCCTCAAATCAAGAATTACCCACTCAAAAAAAGATACAAAAAAGCCGCACTCACAAATATTTCTAGTGCGACTTTTCCAAAAATCATGACAGAATTATTGATGGGAAACGACGTAGTCAATAGCTTCCTGCACAGTAGTAATATGTTCCGCTTCCTCATCAGGAATCTCAGTTTCGAACTCTTCCTCAAGCGCCATGACGAGCTCTACTGTATCCAAAGAGTCTGCGCCAAGATCCTCGACGAAGGACGATGCATTCGTCATTTCATCTTCTTTTACGCCAAGTTGTTCGCAAACAATCTTTTTGACGCGATCTTCAATGGTACTCATGCTCTACTATGCTCCTATAACATTTCATGCAGCCTAAACTGCGTAACAGTAAGTCTATATAAACGATTGCGATAATTTCAAGATCACTCAAAGAGTATTTATCACCATCAAGCCGACAACCGCAGTCGGTCTTACTCTCGGGATGCTATCCCATATACATGCCACCATTAACATGGATTGTTTCGCCAGTGACATAACTGCCTGCATCTCCCACCAGAAATGCAACCACGCCTGCAATTTCTTCAGACTGCCCTAATCGAGCAAGAGGTATCTGGGTCAGTAGCATATCACGTTGCTCTTCAGGCAACGAACGAGTCATATCTGTATCAATAAACCCAGGCGCTACCGAGTTTACCGTGATCTGACGACTTCCCACTTCTCTTGCCAAGGAACGGGAGAATCCTTCCAGCCCAGCTTTTGCCGCTGCATAGTTGGACTGACCCGCATTCCCCATCGATCCGACCACAGAGCTAATATTGATGATCCGCCCTTCACGCGCCTTGGTCATGCCACGCAAACAGCTCTTACAGAGCCGATAAATGGAGCTAAGGTTCGTGTTGACCACCGAATCCCACTCATCCTCTTTCATCCGCATAAGAAGATTATCACGGGTAATGCCAGCATTATTAACCAGAATGACCGGCGCACCAAATTCTTCAGTCGTTGCTTTAACTACCGTAGTCACAGATGCCATATTTGCAACATCCAGACACAAGCCCCGACCACGAATACCCGCCTCATCAAGCACTGCTGAAATGGTCTCTGCGCCACTTTCTGTGGTCGCTGTACCAACCACGGTAGCACCTTCAGCACCAAGCCGCATGGCAATAGCCCGACCAATACCACGACTTGCGCCCGTTACCAGCGCAACCTTACCCGTTAAAGCCATAAAAACCCCTCTGCCTTGAAGCTCTCTATTCATGGTCAGGAAGACAGCTCAGCATACACGACTGCAGACTCCAATGAACAGTATGTTTGCGAACGCTCAATGCGTTTTCCGAGACCCGCCAATACATTGCCAGGGCCACACTCATACAGATGTGAAATCCCAGCCTCAGCTATCAGGCGAATGGATTCAGCCCAACGTACAGGACTATAAAGCTGCTGAACCAAGTTATCACGAATCTGGTCGACGTCGCTCACAACCTGCGCTGACACGTTCTGCACAACCGGTATTTTCGGCGAACTGAAAACTATAGCAGTCAAATCAACCGCCAATTTTTCAGCAGCAGGCTTCATTAAGAAGCAATGAGAGGGGACACTAACTGGCAACGGCATAACCTTTTTGGCACCAGCAGCCATCAAAAAAGCAACAGAATGATCAACTGCCACTTTGCTACCGGCTATAACGACCTGTCCAGGAGCATTAAAGTTGACCGCTTCCACTACCTCACCACACTGCTCTGCCACTTCACTGCAGACACGAACCACCTCATCATCAGCCAAGCCAAGCACCGCAGCCATTCCACCGACACCAGCAGGCACAGCCTCCTGCATATAACAACCACGTTGGCGCACCAACCTGAGACCGTCTGCAAATGAAATAACATCGGCACACACCAAGGCTGAATACTCACCCAGGCTGTGCCCAGCCAGCATTAGTGGCTCACCTTCTCGAATCGCCCACAGCCGCCATAACGCCACACTCGAAGCGAGCAAAGCCGGCTGCGTGTTTTCTGTTTGATTCAACCGATCGGCCGGACCTTCGGCAATCATGCGCCACAGATCAAAACCAAGCACCTCTGACGCTTCATCAAAAGTGGACGCTATGATATCGCTGGAGGCTGTGACATCAGCCAGCATACCCACCTTCTGCGACCCTTGACCAGGAAAAACCACTGCACACTTGTCACTCATCATTATTGCTTACGTTACTTTGTCTCATGGCCTCATGGCCTCATGGGCACCTGCTACATTAACCTACATTAACGCCATTATAAAAAATCAACCGCCGTCAATCGTTACACTCTATTGCGTAACCATTACCGATCAGTAACCATCTACCAATAATCTGCCAACCCAAGCCGCATGCGTCAGAGATAGGACTCTAGTTGGTCGTTGATTCGATCAATCGCATTGTGTTCAACTTCTATGACTGCACGCTCAAGCGCATAACCAAACTCACACTGATTCGCATCTCCATGACTCTTGACAACGACCCCCTGAAGCCCCAAAAAACTGGCGCCATTATATCGCCCAAGATTCACTCGTTGCACTAGATGATGAATAAAAGGTGCCGCAAGGTAACGATAGATCTTTCGCCATCCAGTCAAACCTGCGCCCTGCGTCATCATATGAGTGACGTAAGACGCCGCCCCTTCACCAGCTTTCAATGCAACGTTCCCTAGGAAACCATCACAGACCACCAGATCAATAGAGCCTCGGAAGATATCATGACCTTCTACAAAACCATGATAGTTTAATCTAGGATCCCCCTGAATCAGCTCCTGCGCCAGCCTGATCCGTTCATCTCCCTTGATATCCTCTTGCCCAATATTCAACAAACCAATGGTGGGCGCCACGTTATCAAAAACTTCCGAGAGCATCAACGAACCCAGAACAGCAAACTGATAAAGATGCTCGGAACTACAGCCTACATTGGCACCCAGATCCAACATAAAAGTGTTTCGCCCAACGGACGGTACCTGCCCAATAAGGGCGGGACGATCAATACCTGGGTGCACTTTAAGAAGGAAACGCCCCATGGCCATCAACGCCCCAGTATTTCCAGCACTGACACAGGCCTGCGCAACGCCCATCGACACCTGCTCCAAAGCTCGCCACATAGAGGAGTCTTGCTTTCTACGCAGAGCAAGGGAAGGGCGATCCTCCATAGTCACCACCTGATCAGCATGAACCACCATGATGCGTGAACGCAGTTCAGATACACAATTGAAAAGAGAGTCTCGGATCAATTGTCGGTCACCGACCAAAATGAAATGAAGATCGGAATGAATGGATAAACAGTCCAACGCTGCTGCAATACGAAAGTGGGGACTCTTGTCACCGCTCATCACGTCCAGCGAAATGGTCTTTTGCTGGTTCAAGATAACTTATTCGTCGTTTTTGCCAACAACCACTTTATTGCCACGATAGAAACCGTCAGCAGTCACATGGTGACGACGGTGGGTTTCACCGCTGCCTACATCAACGGACAGAGTGGAAGTACCTAGCGCATCGTGTGAACGACGCATATTACGCCGTGAACGGGTTTTTCGGTTCTGCTGAACTGCCATGAGTTAACTCTCCTTAATGGATTGATCATCAGTTTTTAACTGTGCCAACACGCTGAACGGATTAAGCTTTTTCTGCCCACATTCAGGCAACACTTCATCGAAGTTCGGGTCTGTACTGAAGACCCGTCCAGCATGACATCGATCGTTCTCGTGATATGCCACCAACGGAAGACTTAACAACAGCTCATCTTCGACTAGCTGCTGAAGATCCGCCGTATCATCTTTCATAATCAACGGATCAAGATCCTTCGGCAAGGCTTTCGCCTGCTCTTCAGACCAGACCACCGCCAGATTAATTTCGGTTTGAATGCTCACGCACACAACATCAAGACATCGCTGGCAGATCATTGGCAATTCCGCTTTCAGTTCGCCGGTAATCATTGGACGACGGTTATCTTCCAGAAAAAACTCCAGCGATAGAGCGACCTCTGCCTCTTTACCGGCCAGCATTTCCACTAACCTGTCGAGCTCGCCGACCGCGATTCGACCCACAAGTTTGTACTCATTCTGAGCAAACTTGAGTGGTGTGATCTGTTTTGGTAACCGCCTATTTAACATAAGCCCTCAATGATAAAGCCATGTTTAATGCCTGTCAAAGGGCTTCAAACGCTTTTTCATAATATCATGCCCGTGGCAACACTCACGCGACCATTCGCAACACGCCCAACAGACTGATACACTGACTCACTACGATGATCCACTGCGCACTCAATAATGGCGCACTCAATAATGCCGACACTCTCACGCCAACTGATTCTAGCTTCACGCTCAATATACCGACAAAGATTACTCGAACGCCTACAACTTCCCTTTACAAGCCACGCCCCTGACATAACAGAACTGAGGCACGAAAACGAACCACCCCGTCAAATGGCAGCACGATTAAGCCAGAGTAAAGCGTACGCCTGCAGTAAGCACTACCCAGAAGCACTGATTATCGGCTCTGATCAGGTAGCGGTACTGGGCACGTCAATTCTGGGAAAACCACACACCGCAGAAAAAGCCTTTGAACAACTGTCACTCTGTAGCGGTAAAACCGTCCAGTTTCTCACCGGTCTCTGCCTGCTGGACACAACACAAAGCAGCTGTCTGTCTACCGTCGTACCATTTCACGTCACCTTTCGGCGACTAGCGTCCGCCGAAATAACACGGTACATAGAAAAAGATCATCCGCTAGATTGCGCAGGTAGCTTCAAATGGGAATCACTGGGTATATCACTGCTTGAATCCCTCTCCGGTGATGATCCAACAGCACTAGAAGGACTACCATTAATCACCCTGTCTCAGATGCTTCGAGCTCACCACCAGCATATTCCCTAGCTTCACTGCATCGCCCAATCAGACATGACGGACGATGCATCATCATAAAACAGCTATCGAAGCGTCAAACCATCAAGAGCCAGTACGTTCGCTATGGTATGCATAGCGCCTACCCCTAACTGGCGAGCAAATCGCTCAAACTGTGAGAGCTGCCGAGTAAAGTCTACGATTTCCTCTTCGCCGATCAACTCGCGAGCCACATAACTGGAGCTACCTAGTCCATCCACCAGCCCAAGATCAACCGCCTGCTCACCGGACCAGATCAGCCCAGAATAAAGTTGTGGATCATCACCTAACCGAGTCCCGCGCCCCAACTTCACGCTATCAATGAACTGCTGATGAATGGAGGCAACCATCGTCCTGATATGCTCCACAGCCACCGGATCTTCAGGCTGAAAGGGATCAGACACCCCCTTAAACTCGCCTGACTTATAGAATCGACGGGTAATGCCCACCTTTTCCATCGCACCATCTAGACCAAAACTAGCCATATAAGCACCAATGGAACCCACCAGACTGGCCTTATCTGCATAAATTTCATCAGCGGCAGATGCAATGTAATAAGCACCTGAAGCACCAACATCAACAATAACCGCATAAACCTTAATATCGTCACGTGTTTTTTTCAGGCGCCGAATTTCATCGTAGATATAGCCAGACTGGACGGGGCTACCACCTGGGCTGTTAATCCGTAAAACAATCCCTTTTACATTCGTGTCTTTAAACGCATCACGCAAACCGCCGACTACATTATCAGCACCGGCCTGTTCACCTGCCGCAATCACTCCCTCAAGCTCAATCAATGCGGTATAGACAGAGCTCGAACCAACACCCAGTGACGATCCTAAACGGGCAGACATGAACACACCCGCAGAAACTACAAATAGCCAGATCAGCACCATCAACTTAAAAAACACACCCCAACGACGGGAGCATCGCTGTTCCACCTGTGCAGCAAATACGAGCTTTTCTATCAAGCTCCGATCCTCTTCATAAGACACATTCTCCTTTTCAGACATACCGCCCCCTCTAAGCTTCACTGAATCATCATTCATACCCATGACACTGAAAGATAAATCCTCCGAATCATGCACTATTTATAAGGACAATAGAAATGTCTCAATCTCACTAACACGATCGGCAACCAGAACGGGGTTAAAACTAACAAGACGATCCCGATCATGAACACCCCAAGTCACAGCCAGTCGATCAACGCCCGCATTGGCCGCCATTTTCATATCGTATACGCTATCACCAATCATTAGCACTTCCGCTGCGTCACACCTCAGCTCTCCCATTAACTGGTCAAGCATCATTGGATCGGGCTTTGATCGTGTCTCATCAGCGCAGCGTGTTGCTATAAAAAAGTCCGCAATATCTCGAACATCAAGTTCTCCTGCTAGGCCTTTGCGAGACTTCCCCGTTGCAACAGCCAGTGAATACCCTTCTCCTCTAAGCGATGCTAAAAGATCAGACACTCCGTCAAACAGAGGTGGCGGATCCTGACATCGATCCAAGAACTCATTACGATAAGCGTCTATGAACCTGCGAATATTCGTCTCTGTCAACGCCGGATACAACTGCTTGATCGCTTCAGGCATCCCAAGACCAATAACATCGCAGTACCCCCCATCCGATAACAGCGGCAACCCAACCTTTTGAGACGCATACCTTAGACATGAAACAATACGTTCAGCCGAATCAACTAATGTACCGTCCCAATCAAAGACAACCAACTGATACTGCATATCCATACTCTTTGTCTCTGCACTCACAGGAGTCTAGTGTTATGCTCTAACTTCAGATGCTTGACAATTATCGCAAGCACTGTTGATCACGAATCACCTGTAAACCACGCTTCAAATCATCAGGTAGCGGCGCTTCAAACATCATATCCCGCTGATCAGGCAACGTGACTTTCAACGTAGCCGCATGCAAAAACAGACGTCTCAAGCCAAACTGTCTCATGGTTTTATTCACGTCATTATTGCCATATTTCTCATCCCCGATAATGGAACAGCCGGCGTGTTTGGAATGCACTCGGATCTGATGGGTACGGCCGGTTTCCAGGCGCGCTTCCACTAAAGTGCAATCATTTAGTCGCTCCAACACCTGAAAATGGGTGACTGAAGGCTTGCCTTCAGGATGAACCACCACAATACGCTCACCGGAACGAAGGGTATTCTTAAGCAGAGGAGCCTTGATGGTTTGCCGCTGATTCGGCCAACGCCCCGACACGAGCAGCTGATAAATTTTTTCAATATTACCTGATTGCATCTGGCTATGCAGATACCTCAGCATACTGCGTTTTTTCGCCACCAGAAGACAACCTGAGGTATCACGATCCAGACGGTGTACCAATTCAAGAAAACGACTATCAGGGCGCATGGCACGCAACGCTTCGATCACACCCAACGATACACCGCTTCCACCATGCACTGCCATACCACTCGGCTTATTAATGACCAGTAGCGCATCATCCTCATACAAAATACTCTGATCAATGACACGGCTCATCCCGATACTTGGCGCATGTGCCGGCGGCCTTTCAGCCATACGAACAGGCGGGATTCGTACATTATCACCAGTAACCAAACGGTAAGAGTGCGCAACACGCCCCTGGTTGACCCGTACCTCACCCTTACGAATTATTCGGTAAATACGCGTTTTCGGCACACCCTTGAGGTGCAGCTTCAGAAAATTATCCAGTCGTTGACCGGCTCGCTCCTCATCAACTTCAACGAAGCGAACACAGACATCAGCCTCTGAAGCAACTGGATATTCATGACTCATTCGACCATATTACCAGTATTACCAGTTTTCAAGTCATTTGCTGGACTCGTCAATTGCTGGTATATTTCTAGTACCAATCGCAGATCAGCAAGCGATTTGCGATAAAATGTTATAAAAAACGGTTAGAGTGATCATAACGGTTACAAAATTTACGGAGACTTTTTCCGTATTCGTTGTCCAAGTAAGTGTGACAGGAAAAATATGTGTCAGACGCAGTAGCATAAAGAAATACTATGCAGCTGACAAACGTTAACTAGCGCTCTCTTTTTCAGTCTGGCGTTTCTATTACGATTTCAGAAGTTGACACTCAGGCACTCAGGCTTCGCTGACCTCAGCAAGGGCAACTGCCCCAGGTTTGCAGTAAGCGCAAGATAAGACCTACGTGTCCTCATGTTGAGGCTAAAAAAGGCCTAGCAAGCCCTTTGAGACTAACACCATCACTATTGCTGGATAAAGTCCAAACATCTGCTTGCTACATTACATAACAGCATAAACAACAAGAATGAATAATAGGAGACACAGCAATTGAAGAGGATAGTAGCCATACATTATTGGTAATACATGAAAAGAATGCTTATCAACGCTACCCAGCAAGAAGAACTGCGGGTTGCACTGGTCGACGGCCAGAAACTTTACGATTTGGATATTGAATCCAGCGACTGGGAACAGAAAAAATCTAACATCTACAAAGGAAAAATCACCCGTATTGAGCCTAGCCTCGAAGCGGCCTTTGTAGATTTTGGTGCAGACAGACACGGATTTCTCCCTCTTAAAGAGATATCCAGAGACTATTTCAAAACCCCATCATCAGGCCGCCCCAACATCAGAGAGGTGATCCGAGAAGGTCAGGAAATGGTTGTTCAGGTTGACAAAGAAGAGCGTGGCAATAAAGGCGCAGCCTTGACCACCTTTATCAGCCTTGCTGGCCGTTATCTGGTATTAATGCCTAATAATCCACGAGCAGGGGGAATCTCCCGCCGAATTGAAGGAGAAGAACGCACTCATCTGCGCGAAGCGCTCGGCCAACTGGATATTCAGCAAGAGATGGGGGTCATTGTCCGAACTGCCGGTCTCGGCCGGAACAGCGAAGAGCTCCAATGGGACTTAGACTACCTATTGCAACTCTGGAAATCTATCCAGGAAGCCGCAACCAGCAGTGCACCCTTTCTGATCTACCAAGAAAGCAATGTCATCATCCGAGCCATACGAGACTACCTGCGTCAGGATATCACTGAAGTGCTGGTCGACACCCCAAAGGCTCACGCAGAAGCCTTGGATTTTATCCGTCAAGTCATGCCCCAATACCAGGATCGCATTCAACTCTATAAAGAGCCGGTGCCGCTGTTTAACCACTTTCAGATCGAGTCTCAAATTGAAACGGCGTTCCAACGCGAAGTCAGTCTTCCGTCTGGCGGCTCTATCGTTATTGATCCAACTGAAGCATTGGTATCCATCGATATCAACTCTGCCCGCGCCACCCGTGGTGGTGATATCGAAGAAACTGCCCTAAACACCAACTTGGAGGCAGCTGACGAGATCGCTCGTCAACTGCGCCTGCGTGATATCGGTGGCCTGATCGTCATCGATTTCATTGATATGAACGCCAGCAAGAGTCAGCGTGAAGTTGAAAATCGCATGAAAGATGCGCTTCAGATGGATCGTGCCCGTGTTCAGATTGGTCATATTTCACGGTTTGGCCTGTTGGAAATGTCCCGACAGCGCCTGCGCCCCTCTCTAGGTGAGACCAGCGGTGTTGTATGCCCACGCTGCCAAGGTCAGGGCAGCATTCGTGATATCAGTTCTCTCGCCCTCTCCATCCTGCGACTCATGGAAGAAGAGGCATTCAAAGAAAGAACGTCTGAAATTCGTGCACAAGTTCCTGTCAGCGTTGGCACATTCCTGCTCAATGAGAAACGAAGCGTTATCAGCAAAATCGAAAAACGCTGCAATGTTCGCGTACTGGTGGTTCCTAATCCAAACTTGGAAACGCCGCATTTTGAAGTTCAGCGATTGCGGGATGATCACGCCGCAGCTCAAGCGAAAGAGAACAGCTTCGAAATCACTGCTGAGACCTACCAGTCTGCGAAAGAATCCTCAAAAGAAAAATCTGCAACAAAGAGCAGTGAAGCAGCCGTTAAAAATATCAGGCCATCACAACCTGCTCCCACACAAGCTGACAGCAAAGAGCAGACGAGTTTAGTTAGCTCAGTCTCACGCTTCTTATCTGGACTTTTCAAGAATGAAGAGAGCGAACAAAAGACACAGACAGTAACGCCATCCACTCAAAACAGGTCGCAGAACCGCAACAACACCAGCGCTCAGCAAAGGCAACAACGCCAAGACAGCCAAGGTGATCGCAGTCGTCACGATCAGCGCACTTCCCAACAGCAAAAACAGAACCAATCTAATCAGCCTCAACGACCCCAGGTAGCCGCTAGGCAAGCACAACAAACTCAATACGAAAAGCCCAACAGCCCCCCATCTCCCGAAGAGCAGAAAACAAGGCAAACCTCTGATTCAAATGATCATCGCCGTCGCCCACGCAACATGGCGAATCGCCGCAGAAACAACCGACCCTCTCAACGAGACAACCAAGCTTCTCAGCAGAATGGTCAAAAACAGCCTAACAATATTGAGAATACAGAGCCGTTGGTAAAAACGTCGGAGAATCCATTCAATGCTTCCCCACTGCCACAGAAAAGCGAAAATGCTCAACCTGACGCTATCCACAATACAGGGGATCATAGCAAGCGCTCTCGACCTAGCAGTGAAACATCGCCAGACGCTACTAAACAGCAACAAACCATGGTGACTACTGAGCAATCGACAACGGCAAACGTGGAACCACCGCAACAGCCAAACGAGCCCAAAGAGCAGAAGACCCAGAGAGAGAGATCTGACCTTATCCAGCAAGTACCTGACACGTCGAAGCCCATTATAACCGAACCTACACCGGTAGCAGAGAGCGTTAAAACGGACACATCAACTGCAGAGGATAAGAAGGCCGTTCAAGATAAAAGTGTCTCCGAGCAGCAACAGAAATCGCTCTCTGAGCCTGTTGCCAGCCATAGTATCAGCTCTCCAGCAACTGCGTCTGAGAACGCAGCCAATACAGTGTCTAACAGGCCACCCAAAAGAGCACGTGCGTATAATGACCCTCGGGAAATCAAACGTAGAATGGCCATACAGGCGAAGAACCAATCGACATAAAAGGCTCCTCTGCTCAGGAAAATACCACTGAGTCTCAGAGTTAAGTTAAAACCATAAAAAAGGGAGTCAATTGACTTCCTTTTTTTGAGTGGTATTTATTGAATCTCTGATTAAGTCCTTATAAAATGACATAACAGCCTCATCAGTCAATCACTTTCAGACAACGACGTTACTTATTGTTGAAGCAGCTTAGCGTTTCCAGCTCAATAAAAATATCACTACCAAGCGACGTGAGAGGTCTCTTACAAATACACAGCGACACCGTTACAGCAGCCAATGGAACTGATATTAACGAGTGACCAAACTTGTTATACGAAAATGATAAAGTAATTTTCACGGATGAGGACTATGTTAGCAATACTTACAAACTGCTCAGTGTCGCTAATGCTCATCAGTATTAAATCCTAGATGCACAACATACGCGACAACTACATTGAAAGCTACCGCTGATCGCTAAGGCCATTTTCCTACTCTCATGCCTTTTGAAAAACAACGCCACAATAAAATCTGGTATTTTATTCAAGCCTCGCTAACAAGAATGATAGCACTTAGTCATGTAAGATTGACATGTTAAACTTATGCTAATCCATTCAATGCATTGTGAATTCATGATAGACTCTTTATGGAAATTGTACTATCTATTCAATATTGTAACCGATTTTTTATCGGTTTTTTTAAGTATCAATCTGTTTCCAGAAATCATATAAATA
>JAGLCE010000115.1 GCA_023146365.1 Endozoicomonadaceae bacterium | reverse complement strand
CTTTGAAGTCACGGATTCAGGTAATCGTAAAGTGGTTTAATTGATCGAGAGCAATCTGATGTTTACTGACTTCAGGATCTAAAATAATAAAATCATCAGCAAGTAACTTTAAAGACTTAATTGTTTCTTTCAATGCTTTGCTGCCTAAGTTAACGTGGAATAATTCCTCCTCACCGTTTGAGCCGGTTTGGTAATTATCGATATTGGCGCTTAATGCAATTTTGTAGGCATATTCTGCTTTCTTAATTTCCATGGCTAGTTTATCTTTAGCAATTTTCTTAGCCATATCAATGGTAGTAACGATACGATTTTTATGTATATCAATCGATAAAAGAAGCTCACTATACAGAGTGTTTTTTACTTCCTGACTGATATAGGCAATGTATGCACTAAGTAGTTGTGAAGATGACTCTTGTGCTTCACTTTTAAATGAAAGTGAAACAGTGTTAAGCTTCGTATTGTTTATTGCTCCAACATATTTCTGCCAATCATTTAAAGCAGCCCGATAGCGATTTCGTTTTAATTTATTTTCAGCAGTTTTATCGTCTCCTATCTTTTCAATACTGTGTTTCTTTAAGTAATTTAGAAATTCAGGTCTACTTTCAAAAAAGCTCTTTTTATATAATGGCATGTTAAATAATTCGACAAACAAACTAAACAGTTTTTGAGGTTCACTTAAACTGATCATAGCATTGTGGAAATTTTGCTCGCCTATGATTACGACTAACTCTTTGATGTCTCTATGAAATGAATACACGTTTTTAAGTTGAGGTTTGCTAATTTCACTTTTTGCAATCCAGCTTTCCTGTGCATTCAATGCAAAGAAAACAGATCTGACAATAGCGACACTGCACATTATTATGGTGAGCCATTTATAACTCCAAATTATTTTTATTAATGCTAGAAGATCGATTTCATCATTCTTATCATAATATTGATGATCACCAACATTATTATTGGTTTGATTACTGATAATCGTTGATGGCTGCACAATTTCCTTCCTTCATGTCAAATTATGTATTAAATTATTCTCATTCAACACATATGAAAAATAACAAATGCATAAAAAATGCATCTTCCGTTCTATCGCTCGCTCTTGAAAGCAATCGTTTAGCCGTGCTACAAGAAAAGTGGACGCCGGAGAGAGTACTCGATTGGGCTGACGACCATGCTTCAAGTAACAGTCAGTGTCACCGCAACCGACAACCACCAACCACCAACCAGCAAAGACACCCGAACGAGTAAAGTATTTGTTTCGAATAATCACAATAATCACAATAATCACAGCAAAAAAATAAAACCCGCTACCGCCCTTCGGTTGACGCACATACCGAAACAGCTATTATTTTACTTGATTAACTTGGATGCACACGACACTATATCAAATACAACACCGTGTTGTTGATAATGTTCGAAACACTCATGGCGTGAAGCGAATTACAACCCCATGGCAAAAATATGATCATATATTAATCAGTCCAAGCACTTTCATCATGTAGTTTTCGCACCACCCACAATTTTTTCGTTTATTCTTGATACCTGCTTTAACAGAAAGAAGATTGAGAGTCACCGGTCTTGCAACAGCCAATTTCTCAGCAGCAAAGCCTTCTCTTGCCCTGCAACGATCTTCATCAAAAGCCACATCAAGAACCCAGTGCAATTGATTCTCTACTAGCCAGTGTTTTCTTGTGGCTTGCAGTATTTCGTCAGCAAACCGTTTTCGGCTTGATATGAAGTGGCGGATCAGCGTATTTCCCTTTCCTTTTTTCTGGCTATCCAACTGAACGGCAGCAATGGTTTTTGCTTTCCAGTCATCGGCATTTGAATCTGCGGTAATATTATTGATCACCCAGCATCGACGATGCTCAACACGACCATGTGACGAGCCTTTCTGCTCGGAAAACGCTTTGCCTGACGCATCTTTCGGTTGGTCTTGCCAATACTGCTCAAAGGCTCGTATCAGCTCACCATAGAGTTTTTTCTGATTACCTTTCACGGCACTCAGATAATCAGCATTCTTCTTAAAAATTGCTGTGGTGATTTTCTTTTGGTAGCCCATTGCATCAATAGTTACCAAGCTGACACTGAGTTCAAGGAGCTTGACAAGTTCGGGAATGGCGGTAATCTCATTAGACTTGGCATCCACCTTCTGCTGCCCCAGCGACAACCCCGCTTCTTGCGCACCAAGCATTGACCCTACACCCTTGTTCCAGGCTGAGTCTTTGATGGTCTTGTCATCAAGGGCAACCACTCTACTTGAAAACCAGAAATTTTGCAGACATTAGCACCTTAGAAAAATGGGGTCAAAGCAAAAAATTCAAAAATGGGATAAAGTCTTGTTTTGTGCCTTTTCTTTGCTAAAGAAAAGGGTTGGCTAGACCCATCAGAATCGAATATGCAAGCGCACTTTATCACGTGACCTCACGCGGAAACGCCCAAGAAGACATCTATCGTAATAGATAAAGATAGAATGCAGTTCTATACTGTGCCTGCAGAAGTCTGTGACCGATTTAACTGGGTTATCCATGCCTATTGTTTAATGAACAAGCATTATCATTTATTGGTAGAAACCCCAAAGCAAAATTTGTCAAAGGGCATGCGTTATTTAAACGGTATTTACACACAACGATTCAACCAAAATCACACACGTGCTAGGAATGTTTTTCAAGGTCGCTACAAAGCTATTCTGGTTCAAAAAAAAATCGTCCCTTCTGGAACTGGCACGCTATATTGTCCTCAACCCAGCTAGAGCCAGAATGGTCAGAACAGCCAAAGATTGGCCATGGAGTAGCTACCGTTCCACAACAGGTCAAATAGGTTCACCCGAATGATTACACACTGATTGGATTTTATCGGCTTTCGCTAAACAAAAGAAAACGGCAATTGCACGCCATAAGACTTTTATTATAGACGAAAAAAGTCAACCCTCACACTGGAAGCAACTGAAAAATAAAATCTTCTTGGGTACAGATAAATTTATTGAAGAGATGCAGCACAAAATATCACCGGAAACATCGATTAACGAAACTCCTGCTACACAACAGCGCAAGCCCCCAAAGCGCCTGGGGTTCTATAAAAAGAAATAAAGAAACATAAAAGCACCCGACAAGCGCTTTACGATTGGATAAAGCTAAACCGTCACAAACGGTTAAACCAGTTTATGCCAGCGTTAAAACGCAAGTTGGCGGGGTTTAGAAATCACTTCGGTCTGCCGGATAATAGCCGCAGTATGAATGATATTTATAATTTCGTTCTACTCACGTTGTATAAGTGATTGAATAGATGGAGCCAGAGACGTAGTTTTAACTGGCGGGGATTTAAAGACATGTTAATTTATAGATAAAATATCTTCCGAGCTAACGAGGTTACATTTATGCTTCCAAGAATAATAAAGTGCTAACTTTTGTCTCAGGCTCTAGCGAAGTCAAACGCCAAGACATCAGCTATCTGTTTTGTCTGAGCCATTAACATATGCAATCGATCAAGGCCCATAGCGACACCAGCACAATCCGGAAATCCAGATTTAAGCGATGAGACCATACGTTGATCATAAGGATAAACAGGATTTCCTAACGCTTTTCGAACCGCTTGATGATTCATGAAGCGCTCATCTTGTTCCTCGCCATCAGCCAACTCATGGTATCCATTAGCTAACTCGATACCATTAATAAACAGCTCAAATCGCGCAGCCACCTGCTGGCCATTGCCGTTGGTGATGATGCGAGACAGTGCCGACATAGAAGCTGGGAAGTCATAAACATAGACGCCTTCGAGCCGATCATCGCCCCCAACCCCTAGCTCCGGCTCAATCACTGTGGAAAACAATAAGTCTAAATAGTCATTGCGCGCCAAGCTCTGCAGAGAAACATCGACCTTGTCATGAATCAGATATTCTAACTCATGATCACTCACGGTATGTGGGTTAATAGAAAAATACTGCTCAAACAACTGCTGATAACTGTAACGTTCGACTTCCAGAAAATCCGTCAAAGCTGCCAGAAGCGCTGAGACATCATCCATCAAGGCATGATGGTCACTCCCTAGTCGATACCACTCCAGCAGAGTGAACTCAGGGTTATGATGCCCACCGACCTCACCATTACGAAACACTCTTCCCAGATAATAAATATCCCCGCTGCCTGCTGCCAGCAAGCGCTTCATCGGAAACTCCGGTGAGGTATGAAGATACATTGATTGCCGATTCTGAGTGCCAATCGGACAAAAGTCCGTTTTGAAACTGTCGATATGCGGATCAACCGTCGCAGCAGAGGAAAGCATCGGTGTTTCCACCTCCAACACTCTTTCAGCATGAAAATAGTTGCGAATCTCTCTCAGCAACTCGCCACGTCGACGCAGCTCCGCAAACGATGCAGACGGCTTCCAATCAGAATACAGTTCAGGCATGGCAGTCTCAGTAATATTCAGTTGATAAACAGCACCAAGTTTACAACAGACAAGCGAGGAAGGCCCAATTTGCTTGGGCAAACACCATTACTTTACACGGCCAACATAATCACCCGTGCGAGTATCGATCTTCAAGACTTCACCTTCAGTAATGAACAACGGCACCTTGACAATAACACCAGTACTCAGGGTGGCCGGTTTGGTCGCACCAGTTGCAGTATCTCCTTTTAGACCTGGGTCTGTCTGAACGACTTCCAGATAAACAAAATTCGGCGAAGCAACAGACAGAGGTGATCCATTGAACAGAGTCACGGTATAAACCTCCTGCTCCTTAAGCCAATTGATAGTATCACCCACGGTACTTTTGTTGGCAGCGTGCTGCTCAAACGAACCATCGGTCATCATGAAGTGGTAGAATTCACCGTCGGCATAGAGATACTCCATGTCGAAATCCATGACATCCGCAGCTTCAAGGGATTCGCCGGATTTGAAGGTACGCTCCCACACTCGGTTGTTCATCAGGTTACGTAGTTTTACACGGTTAAAGGCCTGCCCTTTGCCCGGCTTAACAAATTCGTTTTCAACAATTATACAGGGATCTCCCTCAAGCATAACCTTAATGCCAGAACGAAATTCGTTGGTCCTGTAACTTGCCATAAAAATTACACCCTGAAAATTTCCAATTATATAGACACAAAGTTGATCCGTGAATGTTTATCCTACCGATTACCACCTAGATTGCCAACAAACGGCACTCTTAACGCCTTTCACCAGAGCGCTGATATAACCATTACATACACATACTGAGCCTAGGCAACCATATCAACCGTGAGTCATGAGCATGATTCAAAAACGCTAAAGGCGGCACTGGCATCGCCTAAAAATGCCGGTATTAACAGCCGTTGTTGATCGAGGCTATAAGAGGTTGTAAGCGGAAGGTTGATGTTGAAATTATTTTGCCAAGCGCTCCACTTAAACGGGATAACGAAACAGCACGGCAAAGAAAACGAAAGCTGTGCCAGAAACGCTCCGCCATCGAGCCGATCATTGGGCACTTGAAACACGATTATTGACTTTCAAGAAACTGGCTCAAAGGTAG
>JAGLCE010000114.1 GCA_023146365.1 Endozoicomonadaceae bacterium | reverse complement strand
TATTGGGTATGCCGTGCCTTTTGTTTTCTCGTTCCCACGCTCCTGCGTGGGAATGCATAGAGGAGCTGCCTGTCGCCAACAGCAATACGAATATTACCGCGACTTGCTGTTAACCTCCCCAAAGCAGAGGCGTTGGCTTGATATGAATAAGACGCTAAGCCTACAAGAGCAAAGCACTGAGTTACAGAAGGAAGTGGTATGTTCCATTTTGGAATATACCACTGAACTTTCTCATTAAACCATGCTCAAAAGTAAGTATCACACTAACACTAACAGACAAAGGATTTATGCTGTGTACGGATATGCCTTGGAAAAAGCGGTTTTTCGTGGTGATTTTGATGCCGTCAAATCTCTGCTGAACCTAGAAGGAGCTGATGCCAATCACCGTAACGATACTGGTTACAGCCTATTGGAGCTTGCAGTTAGCGGTAAGCGTAGTGAAATCGTCGATATTTTGCTAGCTCATGAAGCTGATCCAAATCCCAATAGTAGCGAGACACAGGGTAATGATGACAGGTTGCTCAGGTCTAACCCACTGACAGCAGCCGTCATGAACAAGGATTATGATATTTGCAAGCTCTTGCTAAACAACGGGGCTAATGTCAATGATTATTTTTGGAATTACGAAATAACAGCGTTACAGGAAGTCTGCGCTGATGATATCATTTTTAAACTAATAAAAGGTTGTGGTATGAATGTCGAGGAATGGATTACTGATTATTCTTGTCTCACACCGTTGCACTTTGCTGCTGCTAGTAACCAACCTGATATAGTAAAAATTCTGCTGGAGCACGGAGCCAATCAGGATATGAAAACGTTTAAAAACCAACAAACAGCCTTAGAGATGGCGATTTGTGCTTCATCTTTTGACGTATATGACTATTTGTTACCTATAACTTCTGGGCTTAATTTGGACGATATATTGATGTATTTTGGTGATGAAAAAAATGTAAATCAAGTGTCTCAATTACTGAAATCTAGTATTGATCCTTCTGATCGGAACGATCAGAAGGATTTCACTTTACCGCAAAGGTTATCTGGCTTTTGTTATAATGAATCCGCTAATTTTCTGATAAAATTTCGTGCTCATGTTAATACTGTTTTTGGCGAAAATCAATTAACACCGTTGCACTATTCATCTTCCTTTGGTTACTCTAAAATGGTCAAAACCATGATAGAAACTGGTAATGCTACTGTTAATGTTTTTGACAGACTTGGATCTACACCGTTGTTCACTGCATGTGACAATGGTCATATTGATACAGTCAAAATTCTACTAGAACATGGTGCTTTACCTAATATTACTTCTAGCAAAAAAAGAAAAATACCGATGAAGATTGCATGTTTAAAGGGTTTCTCTGAGATGGTAAAAATCCTGCTAAAATATGAGGCTTCAGTTAATAGGTTTGACAACGATGAATCAACACCGTTGCACGCTGCATGTTTATCGGGCAACGTTCAGGTGGTCAAAACCTTGATAGAACATGGTTCTCATACTAATGTTTTGGACAAGTTTGGAAAAATACCGTTGCACTATGCATGTTACAAGGGTCAGCCTGATGTGGTCAACACCCTACTAGAACATGGTTCTCTTGTTAATAGTGCTGACAACAATGGAGACATACCGTTGCACACTGCATGTGACTATAACCGCAGTGATATTATAAAAATTTTATTACACAATGGCGCTAACAGGACACTCCAGAACTCTTATAAACTCACAGTCGAGCAGTCTCCAGAAGAACCAATACAAGTAAAAGTACAAGCGCTCATTAATGAGTTTCTCTGTTCGTACTCCTATCCAGAATCGCTAAATACTTTAGTTCGTGATAACATTCGAAAACGACTAACCGAACACACGCAAGGGGTATATTTTCAGAAAAGTGTAGATCATCTACCACTGCCAAAAACAGTAAAGACGTTCATCTTTACACCGCTCGGTACGTAGCTTCGTTGACCGAAACACTGCCCTTTTGTCGGGTCTCGCCTGATTATAAACGCCTTCATCGCAGATTGCTGGCTGGTTTGCTCACCCAAGCTCTGTTCATCATAAGCCTGCAATAATGACCAGCTACGGGCATAATCACTCACCACGCTAAGCACCGCCCCCCCCTCTGAGGAGACCAATTGTTGGTTTTCCAAGGTTTGGGATAATAGCTCAACCACCTGCTCAAACTCGATACCCCGTTCCTGAAGCCGCTTTTGATTAAGGGTATAACCCTGCACCAAATGCTGCCTGAGCAGTTGCGTTGCCCATTGGCGAAACTGGGTGGCTCTTGTGGAATTAACACGATATCCAACAGAGATAATAGCGTCTAAATTATAGCGTTTGGTTTTATAGCGCTGACCATGCTCTGCCATATGTTCCAAAACGGAACATGTGGTTAGCTCTTCCAACTCACCGCTTTTATAGATGTTACTGAGGTGTTTAGTAATGGCGGGGCGCTTAGTACCAAATAGCTCCGACATCTGCGCCTGCGATAGCCATACCGTTTCTTGATCCAAGGTCACTTCAAGCTGAACACCGCCGTCAGTCGTTTGAAATAGCTGAATTTGGTTATTATCGGTTATTGTCATTGATTCACTTTACCCATACATCTGTGTAAAAAAGTCAAACTCAAATGAGCATTCTCGTTCCTGAAGGCGTTGTTGATTGAGGGTGTACCTCAAATAACGTGTTTGACAGCGCTGCTTCTTTAGAGCTCATACCCCAACCCCGCCAAGTTCTTTTTATCTCCGCATCTAAACGATCAGATTCTGCAAACTGTGCTTTTAAAGTAGTGGTTAAGCGCGCCATTTTATCGGCAAAGGGTTCGCCATCGTCTTTTTCGGCAACAGCTCCTACATAGCGACCTGGTGTCAGCACATAGTCGTGTTTTTGTAGTTCACCGAGTTCTGCGCTTTGACAGAAACCTGCCACATCCTTATAGCTTTCACCCGTTTGCCAGTGATGGAATGTTTCGGTGACTTGATTAAGGTCTTCTTGAGTAAAGTCACGCAGCACGCGGTCTTTCATGTAGCCTAAATTACGGGCATCAATAAATAGCACTTCACCTTGGCGATTGCGGAACTTGCGACCACTGCTTGCGGTACGAGCGGTTTTGGTTTTGGTGAGAAACCAAATACAGGCCGGTATTTGAGTATTAGTGAAGAGCTGCCCTGGTAAGGCCACCATGGATTCCAGTAAATCATTGTCAATAAGGGCTTTGCGAATATCGCCTTCGCCTTTGGTGTTGGAACTCATGGAACCGTTGGCGAGTAATAAGCCCATACTGCCGTTGGGTGCCAAATGGTAAAGCATGTGTTGCAGCCAAGCGAAGTTAGCATTGCCCGATGGCGGTCTGCCGTATTGCCAGCGCGGATCCTCCTCCTTTACCCCTACGTCCCACTCCTTCATATTAAAGGGCGGGTTGGCCATGACGTAATCAGCACGTAAATCGGGGTGCTGGTCATTGGTGTAGGTGTTGGCGGGCTCTTTAGCAAAGTTAAAGTCGATGCCACGGATAGCCATGTTCATGGCGGCCAGTTGCCACGTGGTGTGGTTGTACTCTTGGCCATAGATAGAGACATTTTCCATCTTGCCTTTGGTCGCTCTCGGCGTCCTGCCTCCCGCGACACTCGCACCTCCCTGTGCATTGTGTGCATTAATGAAATGCTCAGACTGCACAAAGAAACCACCCGAACCCATGGCAGAATCGTAGACTCGCCCTTTGAATGGCTCCAGTATTTGCACGATAAGGCTGACAATCGATTTAGGGGTGTAAAACTACCCACTCTTTTTACCCTCGGCCAATGCGAACTGCCCCAACAGATATTCGTAAACATGCCCCAGAATATCTTTTGAATTAAGGCTGGCATGGGTGAACGGGATAGTCGCGACCAGATCAATCAACTCGCCCAATTTGGCTTGATCGATTTGCAAGCGGGTATAGAGTTTATTGAGTACACCTTTAAGCTTCGGGTTATCGACCTCGATGGCGTCTAACGCATTATCGATAAGATGCCCAACGGAGCTAAATTTTTTGCTCGTACCATCACCAAGCTCAAGCGTTGCTCCGCCAATAACGGTTTTATTGTTATCCTGAAGGAATTGCCAACGTGCCTCAGCTCTAACAGGTACTAAATTTAGACAAAGTCTTGAATATTTAGCCCCTATTGCAATAATGATTAAAACAGTACAATTTATGATTGACAGAGATCAACAAAAACCATAGACATATCATAGGGCGTTATGATAAATTTAGAAATTATGCGTTATTCTACTATTGATTTATAAAGAAAGGTTTTTTATTCATCAACTTGGTTCGCTAATTAATATTATTCATTGAAATAAATTGGCGAAACCTGCTGACTCAATAGAAATCTGTTGTTTTCATTGTTAGCAATACTAACCATTTAAACAATACCTTCAGTAATTTCGAATTAACACTTAAATCATCATTCAACTGGAGACACCTATGGAACATATTACGAAATCTAAAACAGCGCATTACTGTACGCAAGAAAAAACTAACGATAAAACGACTTTATTCTTTAAAGAAGAAAAAAAATGAATCCTTTTTATGCGCTTAAAACGATAAAAGGTTATTTTGGCACTAACAATAAAGCTCAACCAGCAATTGCAGATCGTGATGTAAAAAGTACTAGCGATTCGTTAACCACACGAACCCCTACCAACAAAACATCATTTGATTATTCTATGATGAAACAGGACAACACAGAAAATCCAAAAACGCTAACAAGACTACAAGACTTACTATTATTACAATCAGAGACGCAGGATCAACTACAAGAATTTTCATGCCCCAATAGAAAAATAAATGTCTACAATGTAAAGCTAAAGCTTGAATTATCTTTCCATATAAATAACTCGGAAAACAAAATATACCCGAGATATACAGTATATATTAAAAATGGAAAAACTATCACTGTATTTAATAAACATGAAATCATTGCTACGTCAGATTTCCAAGCAACATCGAACGACATCAGTATTTCATCTATCGAAATACTACCTAGATATAAACGATATGGCATTGGCACTTATATAATAACAATAATAAAATCATTGTGCATCATTAATAATATTCCATGCATTTTTATTTCTCACATACAGCCAATTGGTTCAAATATCACCACCATGTCTGCTCTAAAGAAGTTTTATGGGAAAAATGGATTTGAAGTATTTAAGTTCTGCCTGGCAAACTGCGCCAAATGGATAAACAAAAAATATGTAACGATGTGTCGAACTAATAACTGAAACCATAAAATGTATTATGTTGTTGAATAAAATCTCATACCTTTTAGCTGGCTTATTAAACTAGCACATTGAACTTTTTGATAGATTCAAAGTCTCTATTCTATAAACGTAATATTAAACTCTAAATAGGAATGCTTCTTTATGCTTTCAATTAATAAGAATAGTTATAGCTGTCCTGTTAAAAGCGACTCGGATGTATCATGCTATGCGCTTGCTGATGGCTCCAGCTCTATGAATAATCGTGTATTCAATAGTAGGTTCGCTGAAATGCGAGTGATTACCAATATTGCAAGAAGCTATAAAAAAAAGATAACTTTCGCAAATTGCCTTATATTAATATCAAATGATGGGTGCTTTGCCATGAAAGACGGTGGGATTCACTGTAGTCACTGTCACAAAACTGTTGATCCTAGATTAACGGAAATATATCTAACAACAGATGCCTCTAGTCGACATCAATTCCATGAAAGCAATTGCCATTCTTTTAAAAATAATATGGAAGAGGTTTTGAATCGTCGTTCTTTTCTTCAGCCAATCGAAGAACAGGCAAGTAATTATTTGCCTGATAACTCGTTAGATAGTCTCAGGCAATCTGCCGCTAGCAAGCATGAAAATACTCCGGATCAACATGATTTTTATGATCTGAATCCATCAACAAGTACTGGGAAAAATATTATAACGCCCTTAGCGATGACTCAAAGAAGTCCAGAATATGCTGTGTATTCGTTCGAAAGTAATAGAAGAGAAACTTTCAATGAAATTGGATGGCCTCAAAAACTTTACATTTTGCGCGACTCATTAGCAAAGGCAGGTTTTTTTTATTGCTCTCATGCGGACTACGTGCTTTGCTTCGAGTGTAATGGTAAACTAAAAAACTGGAAAGTTACTGATGATCCATGGAAGATTCATGCCCGTTACTTTAGTAAATGTGCCTATCTTTTAAAGGAAAAAGGTTCTCAGTTTGTTAAATCAATCCAAAGCCAAGAAGGTATTACAGGGATTGGGAAAAAGAAAAATTCCATGGCGAGAGATACTGGAGCATCCGAGCCGTTTCTTAATGAGAATATGTCATCTTTAAAATTCGTTCAAAATCTAACTGTTATCGATAATACTACTAACATTGATCCTGAAGAAACTGCAGTCAAGCAGATTAATGAAACAGCATTAGTTTCTCGCTCTAATACTGAAATAAAACAAAAATTAGAGAAAGATAATCAGCTTATAAAAAAGCAGATTCAATGTAAAATTTGTCTTGATAAATTAGCAAACATGGTTTTTTTACCATGCGGGCATATTGCTAGTTGCGAAAACTGCCTTCCCTTCTTGACAGATGAGTATTGTCCTATTTGTCGCAGAGACTATCAATGTGTGATGCCATTCAAGCGATCCTGATTCAGGATAAAATAATGAGTTAAAACAACTAAAAAGCAAGAATGGTAAAGAGTTTGATTTAGAGAAAATCATGCATAGGCTCTCGCTAGAATCTCCTGACCACAGAAAAATTGGGTCAAGTCTTGTTTTGTGTCTTTTCTTTGTTAGAGTAAAGAGATGGCCAATCCATCAGAATTGAATATGCAGGCGCACCTTATCACGTCACCTCGCGCCGAAACGCACAATAAGATATTTATCGTGATGATAAAGATATAGTGCAGTTCTATACTGTACTTGTTCTCGTTCCAACGCTCCTGCGTGGTAATGCATACGGAACTAAATAATTGGAATAAATATTACAAAATCAAGGATAAATATGCATTCCCACGCAGGAGCGTGGGAACGAGAAAAAATAGATCAAAAATAGTGCGAAAGCAGTAAATTTCAATTTTGCTACAGGTACTGATATTACTGGGATTTAATAAATATCACGGGGATAGCTGACAAACCATTAAGTAAGACTAACAATCAAGTGGTACTCCACTTGAAATAAAAATTGCAACCACAAGAATAAACTACTGATCTATTTATTTTTTTTTACGATAAATAACCGATCGTTTTTTTAATCAATAAAAGTAAGGATAAACATCATGGACTCTTTAGCGTCATATACTGCTACTAGCACTTCAACTTCTATAAAAAAACAGAATAGGAGATAACTCCATAATACATTCAAGAGACCTGAGAACCATAGAGAAAACTGTTACCCCTGCAAATCAGTCGTTCAGTTATACAGAATCCGATCAGTGCAACTATACTCATACCCCTGTCGAACACATTCAGTGCGATTTAGGAGTCGGTGAGGTAGTTATAATAACAGAAAATAAAACACCTGAAGGATCAGGTAGCGATAACCCAGCAGACACAGATAACAATACGGATAAATCTAGCGCAGAACCTGCAAGCAACTTTAATCGATCAATACTACTGTTCTTGACATCAAAAGATAACGCCGAGTTTTTTAGTACTCTTCTTGCGTCGCAAGGAAATCTTTTATCACCCCAGTCAGAATCCCATCGACAAGGGGCTGCTCCTTGTATACCTTTATGGTTATTATTACAAACATCTTTATTCATATTACAAACTTCCTTTCATCTTACGCTATATACTAATCTAATAGATCAAATTATTAGACATATGATGATCCAAATAATTCCGTTGTATAAGTAGGAAGTCTAAAGTCTCTTTTTAAAATACATTAATATAATATAATATAATATAATAAGATAAGACCTCAGCATAACTCAACACATCCGACCATATTCTGGTAAAATATCGAACAAACTCTTCGTCTCAGCCACTGACCTAAATCATCCAATTCTTCGTAGGAAGCGCTGTTGGAATGGTCAGATATCAAGACGTTGCTCTCCTCAATCTACGCCTCTAGTACAGGTCGACCCAACTATCCTCTGCTAACTTTGTTTCGATCATCCTTATTGCTTGGAACATGGTATCGCTTGTCCGATTTACCAAAATCAGAATAATCACGAACTTTAAATCTATTGGTGATAAAACGCCTTAAAGCATGATCATATAAATTATCGATCATTATTTGAGGCTTTACTTTTGTGAATGAAATATTACTCAAACCAAGTAAAATTTTATTTTCATAAATATCCATGCCTATGTGGCCACCAAAGTTCTCTACCAGTTTATTATGGATAAAATCAATCAATGGATTATCTTTATTTTAATCAACAAATATCATTTCTCGGAGAATCGTTTTAGATTTAGATTCATAGGGCGCAACTGACACTGGGACATGATCATCGCCGGCATGGATCCCAACCTGAACACCAACATCAGCGGTTTCTGCAGAATTAGTCTGAGCCTGACGGTTCACAGACTTTAGAGCCTCAGCTACCTAGATTGCACCAATAAATAACTGGCTACTATGTCGTTATCCAATGCAATATACCAATAGAATGTTTCAATTATGACAACGAAACTGGCATCATAAGGCTTGGATTAGAGTTATACCAATAGCGTTTAAAGTTGCTACTGCGTTGGCGAGGCTCGCTCATCTCAACTATCTACCATTCTTAGGCTTATGTAACCAGTAGGCCTACTACCTACTAGAGGCTTCGTTTACTTATTGCCTTACAGCGGTTCCAAATCCTTTGTATATGGGGCCTACATCTTGAATCCACCTGGCACCTTGATCATTAGATTCAACATGAGCAGTAAGCGTCTTTTTGCTAACACAATCGGCCAATGTTACTAATACGCCTTTATGGCCTTTACCAATAACCGTATCCACCTCCCAGTCACCGATACGAATCTTCTCATCAACAATGGGTGGGCGCTCATCAATTGAGACTCGTCCTATAATTTGGCCTCTTTTCTCCGGTGAGCCTGAACGTTTCTTATAGGGTTTTTTATGGTGAAGGTGCTTGTAAAGTTCACCCACAGCTATTTTATCTTTTTGGATAAAACCGTAAATAGTGGTCGCGAAAACCATAGGAAGCCCTTCTCTTCGAAGTCGACCCTGTACCTGTTCTGGACTCCACTGCTTACCAATATTTTCAGTAATTAATGATTGCACATCCGGCGTCAGTTTTATGTATCGGGGTTTAGTCTGGGACTTTTCTTGCGCCTGCTTAGGTCGATCACCTCGTAACCCAATATTACGTTTTACTTCCTTCGACACTGTGCTGTGATGCTTGTTGATTAATCTAGCTATTTCACGGTGCGATAGTTTTTCTGTCACGCCTTCATAAGTCTGATATCATTCATCTTCGGTCAGTCGGGTATATGTTTTTGACATAGTGAGCTCACACTTGGTTTTAGTCGACCGTGAGTTTCGCCCACTGGCCTTCAATTTTCAATGTGTCGCACTAGCAAATTAAATCCGCGTTAGTATATCGTGATATTGATAACTGTTTAGTATTCTTGTAGGTTGTAAACCTTGTAATTAAATATCTGTGAAGTTATGGATAATTGGCTTTATCTTTGCGGGTCTTTAATAACAAGGCCTACAAGAATACTAACTATCAATAAAGTTACGAAGAAACCACTAATTTAGGAGTGTCTAAATATATGCAAGAAAGTAGTAGTACTACTATTAAATCCTGTGTGAGACTTAATTGTTAACAGATGGCTTTCAATCATACCGCTAAAGTAGAATCACTTTCTCTATACATCCCTAGATTGCAGAGCAAGAAGATCAATCAGCGTCCTCAATAGCAAATGGTAATACAGAAGAAATGTACGATCTCGAGACTCCGTCAGCAAAGAATGATTTAGATCCAGAGTACAAAGCTTTTTATCCAGTTATGGCTTTTTAGATGGCTTTATTCATAGATAAAGCGTTACGCTAAATTCGCAGGAGCACGCACCTTGCTGCTGGGCAATGAAACCGCACTCGAAAGAAACTGTGATATAGTGATAACACACTAACATCTATTTACGATACTAACCAATTGGTTAAACAACTTTTCAAATAATTAATGTATTATACAAATCCATGTGTTAACTATTAACAAACGTACAATCAATGTCAAAAGACACTTTAGAGAGTAAAAAACCTATGCATAACGTAATTCAAAAACATAACGATACAACTAGTCTAGAAAAAACAACCTTTTCAAGTAAAAAAGAAGCGGTTATATTTCTTCAAAAAAAGTGGCGTCGTTACATCGTCATGAAGAAATTTAAAAATCCATCAGATACTCAAATGAATAATAGGCTCAATCCTCTTCCTATAGGAAATGATCCAATATCACACATTGAAAATCATTTTAAAATAAAAAAACATCCTGCAATTGTGACAGCAGGTGGCGCACAGTGTCTAAGAAGTGCTATTAATTTAACAATGAAACCAAATAATCAACTTGGTGACAAACCAAAGATTTTTTTAATGGATTGTGATGCATCAGTATTGCGATTTTGGAAATTACTAACACAAGCATTTAACAACTCCCCCAATATTGAATCTTTTTTGGGAAAAATGCCAATCTTCTTTGATCATAACCCTATAGCAGACACCTATAATGTTTCCTTGAACTATCCAGAAAATATGAGTGGTCCAGAAAAATATATTCAATGGTTAGTTAAGGAGTCAACGCCCTATGAAGAGCAAAAGAAGCTTATCAATGGTTCAGATTTATATAAAGATCTCACAATAGATGATTATCATCCATGGGAGCACTTTAAATATTTTTACGATCTCTTTGACTCAGATAACGATAGATTTATTTGGATTAAAAAGGTTGTTACAAATCAATTATGTTTAATAAAAAATTGCTGGCTCGAATCTATAGAAAGCTTCGAATTTATAAAAAATGTCTGCGACTATCATGGCTATGAAATATGTGTTTATGCATCGAACATAGATTTTGACGATGACATTTACAAAAGACGTTTATACAGTAATATTAAGTTATTATCTCCATCAATAATTGTCAGAACTAAAAATGCTATAGAAAAAAACAGTGACGATACTTCTGGTGTTCCAATAGTAACAGAGTATATCAAAGGTAACAAAATCGACAATTTAATTGATAAATATCATTGTCTAAAGACTACCATGAGAATTACTATGATTATTCAATTCGGCATCATAACTGTACTTTCAATAATGCTTGCTAACGTTCTTTTTAATCCTAAATAAAAAATGATAGCTTTATTTTATCCATCGAATATAAGATTTTACTAAATGGTGTTGTTCACTACTGTTCGGATTAAAGCGAGATATACCCTCAGAAGGTATATTTCCCATAATTTGTGGTATAAAGAACCAGAATGGATAGAATAGAGCATAAAAACGGACATCCATTTCACCACTCTCACCACTCACCTTTTCCATGCCATACCCTCCTGACCAGTCGAGAACTTGGATCGGTCGGTTGCAAAATACCTTTTTGAAATGGCTTAGATAAAATCTGCCCTATTATATATGTTCGATTGCCTGAGTTACGTGGAACAAACTGCATAAACTCAGTTGAGCAAATCGCAGAGTTTTCATCTTCAATATCAGGCCAGCAAGTTCTTTGTGTACTGGGATTTAACTTTGAACTCAAAATCGAGTTTACATTGACTTTGTATTTATTACTTTTGATCTCCTCACCAAATTCAAATCTTGGTGATTCATCAACATCAAAAGCAGGAATACTAAAATGTTCCCATACTTTTTCTTGCTCTTTATTGGGTTTAACTGACGTAGTATCTAACAGTGCTATTCTAGAGAAATTACCAGCCTCCCACCCCTCTGGGATTTCGCCCAACTCAGAATCCACCAGAGCATTGGGGAATAAGGATGCGGTGGTTTTTAGGGATTGTAGGGTCGATCCTGCGCGTCCTGCCTCCCGCGACACTCGCACCTCCCTGTGCATTGTGTGCATTAATGAAATGCTCAGACTGCACAAAAAACCGCCCGAGCCCATGGCAGGGTTATAGACGCGCCCTTTGAATGGCTCTAGTATTTGCACGATAAGGCTAACAATCGATTTAGGTGTGTAGAACTGCCCACCTTTTTTACCCTCGGCCAATGCGAACTGCCCCAACATATATTCGTAAACATGCCCAGAATATCTTTTGAATTAAGGCTGGCATGGGTGAAAGGGATAGTCGCGACCAGATCGATCAACTCGCCCAATTTGGTTTGATCGATTTGCAAACGGGTATAGAGTTTATTGAGTACACCTTTGAGATTCGGGTTATTGACCTCGATGGCGTCTAACGAATTATCGATAAGATATCCAACGGAGCTAAATTTTTTGCTCGTACCATCATCAAGCTCAAGTGTTGCTCCGCCAATAACGGTTTTATTGTTATCCTGAAGGAATTGCCAACGCGCCTCAGTTGGTACCCAAAAGACATTCGCCTCAGTGTAATAATCACGCTGCTCTCGCTCTTTAAGAAGCTCAGGCACGTATTCATCAGAATCAGCTCCGCCGAAAAAGAGGCTGGGTCGATGTAGCAAACATGGTCTTCATCTATGAACTGCTTAGTCAACGCCTCTTGATGAATTTTGAAAGAGTCCGACACGTATTTAATAAACACAAGTCCAAGCACCGTATGCTTATATTGCGCTACATCTAGAGTTGAACGCAGTTTGTCGGTGGCGTTCCAAAGCTTTTTATTTAATCTCGATAAAAATTCCTGTTCATCATTGTTAGTCATTGTACTCAGGTTTTGTCCTTTTATTCTTTGACCAGTTCAGTGCATCGTCGCATTATAACCAGCAGCTATCGCCCATTTTGAAACTAGCAGTTTATCTTATCAGCCAGTCTATATCCATCAATTTTGACGTTGCTACTGTGTTGTCAGCGTTCGCTCACCCAACCACTCATGCGCTCTCGGCGACCTTCTTTCGAAGATCTCTTTATTAAATTAGTTTCATCAAACCCTTTGTAGAGTTAGCCTTTAACAGAGCGGGAATGCTTAATGAAAACTATTTTCTATTTTAGAAAAGAGTTGTCAGATAATAATCTGATGAGAAAATACTTTTTTTACGTCAATGTCTGATTTCATTAGAAGGACTTAAAATAGTACAATCTAATCACTCTATAAATCAACATACAACCAATCAAATAATAGTATCGATAGTCCTTATAGTTTCTAACAGGTGTTTTTCTGATGCTTGTAACATATCTGCCTCTGTTAGAATATTGTCATCCTGCTTAGTATAATAAATATCACCAAACTCCATAATGAAATTCTTTGTAACTTTATTGTTGCTGTTATAAACCCATTCCAGTATCTGCTCAACCGTAATTGAAGCATCATCTTGTATTCTTGCATTAATCACTAACATTAAATGCATCAGCTCTAATGACATGAACTGCTCAATTGTTTCAACAGAAATGCCTGAATCCAATCTATATTCCTCCTCTCTTCTTAATTCATTTACCGTATCTGCTATAAATTTAGTGGTTCTAAATTCATTTGAAAGTCTTTTAAATATCCCATCATGACGTTCAACAGGTGAGGTTTGATCTGTATCAAAGGACTTTTTCCCCTGTGGGCTTAACTGTTTAAATTTCCCAAACACTTTTAACAGTGCCATGAAACTGCCAGTCCGCCCTTCTCCTACACCACAAGCAATCATCATTGCTTTGGGCCTGTTACTAATTACTAAGTCTCGCACTTGACTTAGCGCCTGTAATATAACTTTATATTGTTCTAATCTTGGAGAGGTATAATCTTTTATCGGCATTGACTTTACTTGTGTTGGTGAATATTCATCGTTGCCAGCACAATTTTTTAAAAAAACCAACACATTTGTCTCTGAACGAGCTACCAAGTGCACCAACATATTTACATTTTCATACATGAACTTTAATACGTGTGGGAGACATGGATGGTTATTAGCCATTAAAAAATTATTACTTGAACAACCTATTATATTTATTTGATCGTCTTCTAGTAGGAAAGAACGCACTTTTGTATTAGAGACGTTTGTGTTGCCAGCAAGACTAAACTTATGAACAGCATATTTAAAGTCATATTGTGTGTGGGATGTTGATTTTTCCATATGCGCATCTTTTAATTGTTTTATTACTAAACCATTTAATTGATTAGTATGTTGAACGTTTATCCTGTCGGGAAGAAACGCTTCTTCATAGCTTCTGTTTATGTTATAAAATTCTTGCAGTTCCTTACTATGATCTATAATAACCTGATCTGATAATATTTTGCATTGACCCGCTAATATTATTTTTTTCATGCCAGGTGTCAGTATATGTAGACTATTTCCTAAAATATTTATTTTTGAAAAGTGGTTATTATAGAGACACTCAGGAAAAACAGTAAATTTATTATTCTTAATATTCACTGTTTTAACAGAGGACAAATCTTTAATTACTGAAGGTAGCGTCGTTAACTGTAGGTGACTTAGATCTAAGTCACTGTGTGATTTTTTATAGACACGTATTATTGTATCCGCAGCTAGTAACCGTTCATCACCATCGATTGATTGGCTAGCCCATTCACCTAAATTATCATAAAAATCTTTGTTTTTTTCATAATCTTTTGAACTGACAAGCATACGAATATCAAATTTTACTTCACTAGCATCTGCAGAGAAAATCCATTTTTGTAATTGATGAATATACTTATCATATTCATCTTCATTATGCATTACAACAATATGGCTTATCTTGTCTATGCAGCTCTCTGGATTGTTCACTAATGTAAGTAATAACTGATCTTTTATAGTAATGTTTATTTTACACAATACACATACCCTATCTAGCAACTGAACATCTGATAGACCCCCGTTATGTATTAAAGTTACAATTTTTGGTGCAACATCATCTATCTTGCAAGGACGACTACTGACTAATTCGCTGTTCTCGCTATCTTTTCCTGATGCTTTAGAAATAACAGAGTCGCTACACTCATTGTGCTCATTACCCTGTAAACCAATCAGTAACCGATTCTGAAAAGAAGTATTCACTAGACCCCCTAAAAAGGCTTGGTATTATCGCTTTTAAAAAGTATAACTATTACTCATATAGTAAATAGTAAACAATTTACCCACCCAAATTTATCCGCTCATAATGAAATCTTATTTTTAATATAACGCTTTGCTAGGAGACAAATAATAGTGGGTTAAAATAAGCAACGAAGGATAAAAAACAACTGTTATTTATCCTTTTTAGTGACTTGTATATGCCCAGCATGGGCATGAACTAATGAGGTGAAAGTCCTCTGTAGGAAGATCACCATCTATAACGGACGGCTATTAGATATTAACTATTAGCAAATAGCAAGCAAGCTAGGCCTGAATGAAGCCGATAGCAACCAGAGAGGCTTATTAGGAGAAACTACGAGCTGATAAACAAGCACATTATACGAGGCGTAGCTGAGGGCGAATTGGCACAAGAAAGTGTTGTTTCCAAGTAATTTGAAGCAAGCATGGAAGCAAGTTTCTCGTTCCCACGCTTCTAAGTGGGAATGCATACCGAACTCACCATCCTACAAACTTCCAACAATCTCTCTGCTCAAATAATCTCTGGTACTGAAATATCGCCAATGCTCCAGCTTGTGCTGCCTACCAACAAAAGAAAAGCCATGCCATAGTTTCAGTAAAAATTTCCGATATGCTGAGTTATGCCTTGCTCTAGTTCTTTTCCATTATTTGATGCGGTTAAACTTAAAAAATAAAATATTTTCAGGTTTGTTTCGCGAGGTCTGACTGACGTGCAGGCAGTGTATTATTGAAGTTATTAATGGCTTTACCTTCACGTTGGCACAAACCACTCTCAATACCACTCATGGCAGCTCGGTGTCAGATTGTTTCGATTGCACCAGAATAAATAACCATCTTGTTATTGATGATAAACACATAACATCATATATTAATGCACATTGTTATGTTATCAGGTAAATAATTAACTATTAAACTGAGAAAATAAACATGAGGTTTCTATGAAAATATCAAACCTTAATTCACAAAACAAAAAGTAAGATCAAAACGTATGGCGTTTAATTATTACGCTGAAGCTAGTGATAATAAAATATATACGCTGAAATGCATTTCATATTATAAAACCATGATTAAAATAATATATTTTTTCACTTAACATAATGCATGAAAGGACAAACCATGATTAACTGTTATACTTCACCAATAAATCACATAGAATGCAGTGCTATGAAAGAAAAAAAGAAAGAATCTTCTTCATATGCCACAAAACACTATGACACTTTACCCATCAACGTTAAAAACAACACAACTCCAATATTAACCCCGAACCCATCAAGAATTTCTGAGTCAGGACGTCGTAAAAAGTCTAATCCCCATCAGGGTATTTTTTATCCTTCTCTAAAACAGAGAAAAGATATTGAAAATAAAAACAATACGTCACCCCCTTCTAATAATACCCCCCATACTGAAGCATGTTTGGATAATAAACATGATGATACGATAAAAACTACATCAAGCAGTTTTTATTCTCCATATCAGTTTATATCTCGATCTAAAACTTCTGACACATCATCAAAACAGGAGCAAACGCAAACAGAACACGATAAAGCCAATAAAGCCAATAAAGTCAATAAAG
>JAGLCE010000113.1 GCA_023146365.1 Endozoicomonadaceae bacterium | reverse complement strand
CAATAAAGATAATAAACAAAAAAAATTAATTAAATGTGACTTTTGTGGAAAATTCTACCATAACAGAAAAAGTCTAAACAAACACAAAATAGCTCACACGAATCCAGACTTGCTTCAATGTCATATTTGCAGAAAATCTTTCTCATCAATCTGGGCTAAAAAAAGACACATCGAAGAGCATGTTAAGTCTACGGTTTCGATTAAATGTAAAATTTGCGAAATCCCCTGTAGAACAAAGTATCAACTCAAAGAACACATGCAATCATCCCATACGAATAATATTTTTGTGTGTGTCTATTGCGACGATATCTTCTTAAAACAATGTAATTTAAATAGACACAAAAAAAAACACACTAACACAAATAAGTTCAAATGCGATAAGTGCGTAAAAGGATATCACTTTTCAAGCCTTTTAAAATTTCACATGGAGCAAGTTCATGATAAGATAATTAATCATACATGTGATATTTGCAAAAAAGGCTTCTACTCTAAAGGCGGCTTCAATAGACACATGAAAATTCACACTTGAACAGTCAAATCTGGTGTACAGGGCATCAAATAACCACTCGATCATATGTTATTGTTTGACTCCATCCGCATAATCTCTACCAGCATTTCGGAGTCCTTTCCATTAATTTTAAAGCCATCATCAGCGTCGTTGTTCCACTGCCACAATGTTTATTTTTCGTCCTCCTTAATCTTACCGTCGCCATCACCCATAACGACTTTAGGGTCACGCTTTAAACCCCCGCTGTTTTAGATCAAGCAGCAGATCAGACCCGCAGGAGGGTATCAGTAATGGACGATTACACAGTTAAATTTACAGGCTCGTCAATTGTCGAGAATGCGCTGTGAAATTTTTTCTTTCGCTGTAAGTTTCCCACATTATTATGATGATGCAGGGTGTAATAAATGGATAAATTAGTTATTGTCTTACTTAAAATTAAATAATATTCATTGGTTGGATATTCTTAAGCAAGCACCTTCTGTACTTTCTATTTATGCATTATGTGTTTTATCTGTATTAAAGGTTTCTCTTTTAAGAATAATTTTTACCGTTTAAATTTTATTCTTGCACCAGTGTTCAGGATGTATGAAAATGTATTATGAAATAGAGGAGGGGGCATGAAGTCATTGCCAGAGCTGGATCGTTTTCTGTTATGTGAAACGCCGAGTGAGTGGATAGCTGCAGCATTAAATCAGCAGGATATCCTGCTGATTGATCATGCTAATTGTGAAAAAAAAGCAGCGGCGACCGCACTTAGTCTGATGTTTCGATACATCGAACATAGCGATCTACAGAAGAAAATGTCTCGATTGGCCAGAGAGGAGTTGCGTCATTTTGAGCAGGTGTTTGTCATCATGCAGCAGCGTGACATTCCTTATCGCTATGTGTCGGCTTCACGCTATGCTGCAACACTGCGTGATCATGTGAGAAAACAGGAACCTTTACGGCTGGTAGATACACTGATCGTAGGTGCGTTTATCGAAGCACGTTCCTGTGAGCGATTCGGTAAGTTGGCGCCATGTCTGGATGAAGAACTGGCTAAGTTTTATGGTTCGTTATTGGAATCAGAAGCACGTCATTTTCAGGATTATCTGGTATTGGCCATGGGTATTTCTGGTGAGCCATTGCAGGCGCGTATTGATTATTTCGCTCATCTTGAGCAGAACATCATTTTGGACGCTGATTCAGAATTCCGTTTTCACAGTGGTATGCCGAGTCTGAATAACCAGATGGCAGAGATTAACTATGCAGACGTTGCGGAAGCGTCGTTGTAAACGTATGTGCTAGATCCTGAGCGTTTATCTGGGGTCTGAATCGGAAAATGTTCAAGCTTGAAATGGCCTGCGTTGTATTCAAGATACCAGCCATTTTTGTCCCAGTCACCCAGAACGATTCGCTGATAAGGTCTGTTGGCTAGTGTGAAATTATGTATGGCTGGTTTGTGGGTGTGACCGTGTATCAGTATCAGGCTATGGTGTGCCTGTAGGGATTGGATTACGGCGTCAGGCGTTATATCCATGATGGTCTGCGATTTCTTCGAACCGGCGACACGACTTTTTGCGCGAAGATTTTCTGCGATACCTCTCCGTATGGTCAATGGTAATAGGCTAAAAATATTTTGAATCAATGGGTTACGGACGATACGTCGGAAACGTAAATAATGGACATCCAATGTGCAGAGGCTGTCACCATGCATTAACAGAATAGGCGTACGATCAAGCGTGATCAGTGTCGGATCATTCAGCCAGGTGATGCCTGTTTTGTGGCAAAAGACTTTGCTTACTAGAAAGTCTCGGTTGCCAGGCATAAAAAAAATCTGTCGTCCCGTCGCAGTGTAGCGTTGCAGTGTTTCAGCGATTTCAAGATGAAAACTGTCCATGGCATCGTCGCCAATCCAGTATTCAAAGAAGTCGCCCATAATGTAGAGGGACTCCGCCTCAAGTGCTTTGCCTCGCATAAATTCTTGGAACGTCCTAGCAATATCGGGTCGCTCAGGCATCATGTGGAGGTCAGAAATAAAGAGGCTAAGCAATGACTGTGGACTCCACCTTTTCGGCAGATTTGATGATGATCTCTTCTTTGGGAACATCTTGGTGGAAACCGTGGTTATCGGTCTGGACGGCTTTGATTTTTTCAACCACGTCCATGCCGTCAATGACCTGGCCAAATACCGTATAACCCCAGCCTTGGTCATCTTTTACGGTATGGTTGAGGAACTCGTTGTCTGCCACGTTGATAAAGAACTGGGCAGTTGCAGAGTGAGGATCTGAAGTGCGAGCCATTGCAATGCTTCCGATGACGTTTTTCAGGCCGTTATCGGCTTCGTTATTGATCGGGTTTGCTGATGTCTTCTCTTGCATGTCCGGACTGAAACCACCGCATTGGATCATGAAACCGTTGATGACACGGTGAAAAACGGTGTTGTCGTAGTGGCCTTTTTTTACATATTCCAGAAAGTTTTTAACGGTACCAGGTGCCTTGTCGGCATCCAGCTTCAGTGTGATGTCGCCGAACGTGGTGTGAAGAATGACCATATGCGTGCCTTATATGCTGTTACTACTGGCAGGCCAGCGTGTTCCTCGAAAGTCTGGAAACGGGACTTGGCCTGAATGAGTTGCTACTATCCATCCGTTTAGGGTGCAGATTCCAGATATAATAACCTTTGTTCCCCTCAAGACCAATGCCTTGTCACTCTCTCTGTCCATGTTGTCATACATATTACGCTGTTGTTGCCTACAACTTCCGCATAAAATGAGGATTTAACTATTAATAGTGGTGGTGGTAATCTTTGTGTCTTTAATGGAGTCGCAGCTTTATCTCACCTTGCGAAACGATGGAACAGAGCGTTGAGCAATAAGCGAACAAGGTAAGTTGCTTCTCTGACTCTCTTTCAACCGATTATTTTCTGAATGTTACCGACATACGATGAACACCACAGATAAACCCCTTCATTTTCTTGAGCAGATCATTGAAAAGGATCTGGCTGATGGCAGATTCTCGTCCATCTGCACCCGTTTCCCTCCTGAGCCCAATGGTTTTTTACACGTTGGACACGCCAAGTCCATCTGTTTGAATTTTGGTCTGGCTGAGAGATTCAACGGGCGATGTAACCTGCGTTTTGATGACACCAATCCAGAAAAGGAGGAGCAAGTCTATGTTGACGCTATTAAGGCGGATGTTCGCTGGCTGGGTTTCCAGTGGGCGGATGACGTGCGTTATGCCTCTGATTACTTCGATGCATTTTATGAATGGGCGCTGCACCTGATTCGGGCAGGCAATGCTTATGTTTGCGAGTTGTCGGCAGAAAAGGCCAGTGAATACCGAGGTTGGGCCACGAGACCAGGTAAGGATAGCCCTTATCGCTCTCGCACGGTTGAAGAGAATTTGGATCTGTTTGAGCGGATGCGTGCTGGTGAGTTCGATGAAGGTGCCAGCGTGCTGCGGGCAAAAATCGATATGACGAGCCCTAACATGAATATGCGGGATCCAATTCTGTACCGGATTCGCAAACAATCCCACCATCAGACGGGTGATAAGTGGTGTATCTACCCAAGCTATGATTTTGCTCATGGCCAGGAAGACGCAATTGAGGGAGTGACCCACTCTATCTGTACGCTTGAGTTTCAGGATCATAAACCACTGTATGATTGGTTGATTGAAAACCTGCCGGTACCCTGCAAGCCGCGTCAATATGAATTTGCGCGTCTGAATTTGAGCTACACCGTGACCAGCAAGCGAAAACTGAAACAGTTGGTGGATCAACGGGTTGTATCTGGCTGGGATGATCCACGGATGCCAACCATTTCCGGTATGCGTCGTCGGGGCTACACCCCGTCAGCGATTCGCCAATTTTGCGATATGATCGGTGTGACTCGCTCCGATGGCATGGTCGATGTTGCCATGCTGGAGCACGCTATTCGTGATGACTTGAATGAGAACGCTGCCCGCGCCATGGCGGTGTTAGATCCTCTAAAGGTGGTGATTACTAATCTGCCGGAAGGAGAGGTGCAGGAGGTGATCGCAGCGGTTCATCCCAATCGGCCTGAACGGGGGCAACGAGTTCTGCCGTTTACCCGTGAGATTTTCATTGATCGCTCAGATTTTACTGAGGATACTACGTTGTCCCGCAAGAAGTTTAAGCGTTTGGTGTTGGGTGAGTGGGTGCGCTTACGTAATGCGTATGTTATTCGTGCTGATGAGGTGGTTAAGGATGAGAGCGGCACGATCACGGAAGTCCGTGCTACGTTAGTGCCTGGCACGCTCGGAGAGAAGCCGTCGGCGGAGATTCGTCCCCGTGGTGTGATCCACTGGGTATCCGCAATCCATGGTCGTCAGGCTGAGCTGAGAATCTATGATCGTCTGTTCACTCACGAAGTGCCAGATCGCGGTGAAGATGATTTTGTGACATGCGTGAATTCTGACTCCTTGCGTGTTGTTCAGGCATGGATCGAGCTGAGTTTGACAGATGCAGTGGCTGAGCAGTGCTTTCAGTTTGAACGTGAAGGCTATTTTGTGGCAGATCGTTATGATTACACGGCTCAGAAACCAGTGTTCAACCTGACTATTAGTCTCAAAGATACCTGGAAAAAATAACCGTTATTCAACCCGGCGTCTCTGGATTGGAGGTGTCAGGTGTTCCGTTTGTTGGATATAACAACCAATAGGATGACATCGTGTTGCAGATTTATAACACTCTGACTCGTAAGAAAGAGTCCTTTACGCCGATGGATGGCAATCATGTGCGGATGTATGTATGCGGCATGACCGTCTATGATTTTTGCCATATTGGTCATGCTCGGACTGTGACTGCCTTTGATGTGGTTGCCCGCTACCTGCGCGCCCGTGGTTATCACTTGACCTATGTTCGCAATATCACCGATGTGGATGATAAAATTATCCATCGTGCACTGGAAAACGGTGAGTCCATTGATGCGCTGACTGACAGAATGATTGTGGCCATGCGTGAAGACTTTCATCGTTTGGGAAATATCGACCCTGATGAGGAGCCTCGTGCAACGGCGTATATTGATGGCATGATCACGATGATTGAGACGTTGATTGCCAAGGGGTATGCCTATGCGCCAGGTAACGGAGATGTTTATTACCGAGTTCGCAAATTTGATGGATATGGCAAACTGTCTGGCAAGGTGCTGGACGAGCTGGAGGCGGGGGCGCGTGTCGAGGTGGATGAGCAGAAAGAGTATCCACCCGATTTCGTACTCTGGAAAAGCGTCAAACCGGAAGAGCCGTCTTGGGAGTCTCCTTGGGGGGATGGGCGTCCTGGCTGGCATATTGAGTGCTCAGTGATGGGTAAGTGTTGTTTAGGTGAAACGTTTGATATCCATGGTGGTGGCTCTGACTTAACGTTTCCGCATCACGAAAATGAGATTGCTCAAAGTGAGGCGGCTAATGGAGTGCTCTTCGTCAATACCTGGATGCACTCTGGTGCTATCCGGGTCGATAACGTCAAGATGTCCAAGAGTCTGGGTAATTTTTTTACGATTCGTGAAGTGTTGGAGTTGTATAATCACGAAGTGGTGCGCTATTTCCTGATTTCTAGTCACTATCGCAGTCCGATGAGTTATTCGGAAAACAGTCTAAAAGAGGCTGGTGTTCGCCTGAAACGTTTATATACAGCATTGAACGATCTGGATCTGGAGGGAGTGGCTGTGCCAGAGGGACACCTTTTTGAGCAACGTTTCTTTACGGTCATGGATGATGACTTTAATACACCGGAAGCGTTGGCTGTGCTGTTTGAACTGGTGCGTGAGTTGAATCGAATTCGTAGCGATGATGTTGCCAAAGCGTGCTCTCTGGCAGTACTGCTACGTAAGCTGGGTGGTGTTTTGGGGATTCTTCAGGAGGATCCGAGCACGTTTCTCAAGTCTGGCAGTGATGTGGATGAAGAGTGGATTCGCACCATGATTGATCAGCGCGAGCTAGCCAAGAGAGACAGAAACTTCTCTGAAGCAGATAGAATTCGAGATGAGTTGGCGTCTCAGGGTGTGATTCTTGAAGATAGCCGCAAAGGGACTACCTGGCACATACAGCGTTAACATTCGATCAATGAGAAAGAAAAAGGCCGGATAGGGTGTCCGGTCTTTTATGGATATGTTTAGGTGTCTTGGTGGAGGTGCTCTGTTGCAAATAGTGTGTTTTCGAGCAGGGTTGCCACGGTCATGGGGCCGACACCGCCAGGAACGGGAGTGATCCATGATGCACGTTCAGAGGCCACTTCAAACTCAACGTCTCCGACCAACTTGCCGTTATTCAGTCGGTTGATGCCTACATCAATGACGATGCTTCCATGTTTGATCCAATCCCCTTTTACCAGTTTAGGCTTGCCAGCTCCGACGACCAGAATATCAGCTTGAGCCACCTCTGCGGCTAGATCTGCCGTGTGGCGGTGAGTGGTGGTGGTGGTGCATCCGGCTAGAAGTAGCTCAAGCGTCATGGGGCGGCCGACAATGTTGGAAGCACCCACAATCGTGGCTTTCTTGCCACGCAGAGGTTCGCCGGTGCTTTCCAGTAGAGTCATGATACCCTTGGGAGTGCATGGGCGCAGTATGGGGTTTCGCTGGCAGAGTCGTCCAATGTTGTAGGGATGAAAACCGTCAACATCTTTGTCGGGACGGATGCGCTCAATAACGCTGGTGCTTTCGATATGTGGCGGCAGGGGGAGTTGCACCAAAATGCCGTCAATGTCAGGATCGTTGTTTAGATGATCAATGAGAGTTAGTAGTTGCTCTTGCGTGGTGGTGGCGGAGAGGTTGTAAGCGCGAGAGATGAATCTGGCTTTTTCGCACGCTCGTTGCTTGTTGCCGACATAAACGGAGGAGGCTGGATCTTCGCCGAGTAGAATGACTGCCAGCCCTGGAGCGCGGAGACCCTGATCTTCTCTTGTTTTTACCGTAACCGCTATGCGGTCTGTAATTCCCTGAGCGATCTGTTTGCCATCAATGATCTTTGCGTGCATGAGAGATAACGTGTTCTTTCTGTTTCAGTAAGCGGGGGAGTATGGCAGGTTTTTGGACTCATTGTGACATGATGTCGTTGAATGGGTCGTTTATGATCTTGCGATTATCCTGATGAGACGTTTCTTGTTGTTTTACCGGTGGACGTTCTCGTAGAGAGCGTGGTCTATTTGATCTCTCGTTAAGTGTCTGTTTTTTGAACACTGACTGGCCATTTAATGAGCAGGTGCGCCACAGGTCTCTTATTGACACCCGATTAATAATAAAATGTGTGTAATGAGGAGTTGACGCAGGGGAGTGCTGTGGGTAATATTTGCCCCGTTGCTGAGTAGCGTTATATCGTTTTTAAGCACTTCGGGGTATAGCGCAGTTTGGTAGCGCGCCTGCTTTGGGAGCAGGATGTCGGGAGTTCGAATCTCTCTACCCCGACCACAATTAAAACCTGTGATGTAAAGGTATTATGCGCTCGTAGCTCAGTTGGATAGAGCAACGGCCTTCTAAGCCGTGGGTCGCAGGTTCGAATCCTGCCGAGCGCACCATCTGGTGTTCTGGGTTGGCTTACGGGTCGGTCTTTGAGGGTTTTCTGTTTAAGTGTTGATCGGTTGAATGTGTTTGAAGTAGTTGAATTCTGATTCAATCATGAATGATTAGCATTCTTGTTGGTGGGCGTAGCTCAGTTGGTAGAGCTCAGGATTGTGACTCCTGCGGTCGTGGGTTCGACTCCCATCGTCCACCCCAGTTTGGCGTGGGTTATTGTGCGGGAGTGGTGGAATTGGTAGACACGCTGGATTTAGGTTCCAGTGCCGCAAGGTGTGAGAGTTCGAGTCTCTCCTTCCGCACCATCATATACATAAAAAGAGGATAAACTTGCTTTATCCTCTTTTTATGTATGTTCTAAAAAATAAGTGCGCAATCATGAGGCGTGAGATGAGATAAGTGCATAGCAATGAATAATAGATACAGTATTCTGAATTTGAAATTGATGTTGGCGTGGGGAGTTTATCGCTGGTCTCCGGTGAGATATAAAAAACTGGATACCCTGTGACATCTTTGTCAGTGATTGAATATTGTTATTAGATGGTTTTATGAGGAATATCCATGCAAGTCTCACTTGAAACGACTTCCGTCCTTGAGCGTCGCCTGAGTATTGTTGTTCCGGCGGTTGATATTGACTCCAAGGTTGAGAAGCGTCTTAAGGCAATGAACCAACGTGTACGTTTGGACGGTTTTCGTCCCGGTAAAGTACCATTCAAAGTGCTCAAAAAGCGTTACGGTCAAAGGATTTATTATGAAGTGCTAAACGAAGTTATGCAGAGGTACTCTCAAGATGCGATCGACAGTGAGTCGCTTCGTCCTGCAGGTTCTCCCAATATTGAGCCCAAGAACATGAAGGAGGGTGAGGACCTTGAGTTCACTGTGACCTTTGAAGTGTATCCTGAGATCGTTCTGGAAAAGTTTGCCCAGGTGACCATCAAAAAGCTGGTCAGCACCGTTCAAGATACAGATGTTGATACGATGATTAAAACTCTACGTGAGCAGAATGTTACGTGGGAAGAGGTAGAAGAGCGTGTTGCCGAGAATGGCGATCAAGTAAAGATTGACTTCGTTGGCACGCTGAATGATGAAGTATTTGAAGGTGGCAGCGCTAATGACCAGCTACTTGTGCTGGGTGCAGGTCAGATGATTCCCGGTTTTGAAGAGGGGCTGATCGGTTCGCATGTTGGTGAAAAGAGAGTGCTGGAGCTGACTTTCCCTGAAGCGTATCATGCAGAAGAGATGAAAGGTAAACAGGTCAATTTTGCTGTTACCGTCAATGCGATCAGCAAGCCTGTTTTGCCAGAGATGAATGATGAGTTTTTTGCTCAGTATGCTATTAAAGAAGGTGGTGAAAAAGCGTTTCGCGAAGCAATTCGCAAGAATATGGAGCGAGAACTGAGTAAGGTGATTACCGCCAAGGTTAAGGAGCAGGTGATGACCGGCTTGTTGTCTATCCATACTTTTGATGTGCCGAAGACGCTGATTAATAAGGAAATTGACAATTTACGTCAAGAGGCTGTGGTTCAGTTTGGTGGTGAAAAGAGCAATATCGATCCGAAAACATTGCCTGTAGAGATGTTTAGGGATAAAGCGGATAGGCGCGTCAAACTGGGTCTTTTGATCAGTGAAATCGTTAAGGTTAACAATCTTCGTCTTCAGGAGGATGATGAGCGAGTGCGGCGCACGATTGAAGAGGTTGCTTCTGCCTATCGGCAACCGCAGCAGGTTATCGATTGGTACTACAGTAATGAAGAGCAGTTGAGCCAGGTTCGATATGTTGTTCTGGAAGAGCTGGTGGTGGATACTGTTCTTGATGCTGCACAGGTTTCTGAGGTCGAATGCAGTTATGAAGAAGCTGTCAAGCCTCCTCAACCGATCGCTGAAAATGAAACGGGTGAACATCAGGTTGAAACCTGATTACTTTAGCCAAACTGAGGCACTGTTTTCGTCCGTGCCTCCATACCGACAAGGAAAGGAGCCATTCTAGAATATGACCAGACTTACTGATTACAGTGCTCCACAAATATCGGCTACAGGAGGGCTGGTGCCCATCGTGGTGGAACACTCTGCCAAGGGTGAGCGTTCCTACGATATTTACTCCCGCCTTCTCAAAGAGCGGGTTATCTTTATGGTGGGCCAAGTCGAAGACTACATGGCTAATCTGATCGTTGCCCAGTTACTGTTTCTGGAGTCAGAAAATCCCGATAAAGATATTCATCTTTATATTAATTCTCCAGGTGGCTCGGTCACAGCGGGCATGGCTATTTATGATACGATGCAGTTTATTAAGCCTGATGTCTGCACCCATTGTGTAGGACAGGCCGCGAGTATGGGGGCGCTTCTGCTCGCTTCTGGTGCTGCGGGTAAGCGTTACTGCCTGCCGCATTCTCGAGTTATGATTCACCAGCCTTTGGGTGGTTTTCAGGGGCAGGCGTCAGACATTGAGATCCATGCCAAAGAGATTTTGGCCATCAAGAGTAAGCTGAACATGGTTCTGGCACATCATACCGGACAGTCCATAGATGTCATTCAGAAAGGGACTGACCGTGACAACTTTATGAATGCCGTTCAGGCCAAGGAGTATGGACTGATTGATGAGGTGATGGATAAGCGGGAAGAGTCAGAGTAAGCGGTTCTTGTGGAGCTAGAGTATTTCGAGTGGTCAGTAGTACAGATAATATGATTCTGTTTTTTGTCTATGACCCTTGAAATATGAAGATAACACCAGCATCTTGTTGTTATAGGGTTGTACCAAAAACAGGGTATTTGAATGACCGACCAAAACAACGGCAAGGGTGATGATAGCGAAAAGCTGCTTTACTGTTCATTTTGCGGTAAAAGCCAACATGAAGTGCGGAAGCTTATTGCGGGTCCATCGGTCTTTATTTGTGACGAATGTGTTGATCTCTGTAACGATATTATTCGTGAAGAGATAGAGGAAGCTGCGCCAGAAAGTGACAATGACCACCTACCGGTTCCTAAAGAGATAAACAGCATTCTTGATGAGTATGTTATTGGTCAGCAGAGAGCTAAAAAGATGCTCTCTGTTGCCGTCTACAACCATTACAAACGTCTGAAAGCTGGCGAGAGCCGCGACAAAGATAAAGAGGAGGTTGAACTCGGTAAGAGTAATATTCTTCTTATTGGGCCGACGGGTTCAGGTAAAACTCTGCTTGCAGAGACACTGGCTCGATTGTTAAATGTGCCTTTTACCATTGCGGATGCAACGACACTGACTGAAGCGGGTTATGTGGGTGAGGATGTTGAAAATATCATTCAAAAGCTGTTGCAGAAATGTGATTACGATGTAGAAAAAGCTCAGATGGGCATTGTTTATATTGATGAAATCGATAAAATTTCAAGAAAGTCAGATAACCCTTCCATTACTCGGGATGTATCTGGTGAGGGTGTTCAGCAAGCGCTACTGAAACTCATTGAGGGAACGGTTGCCTCTGTGCCGCCACAAGGTGGGCGAAAACATCCGCAGCAAGAATTTCTTCAGGTCGATACGTCTAATATTCTCTTTATCTGTGGTGGTGCCTTTTTCGGTTTGGAAAAGATTATTCGTGATCGGACGGATAAAGGCGGTATCGGTTTTTCTGCTGAGATTAAAGGTAAAGATTCCAAAAAAAGCCTTAGTGCGACATTTAAGGAGGTCGAACCTGAGGATTTGGTCAAATATGGTTTGATTCCTGAGTTTGTTGGCCGTTTGCCTGTTGCGGCAACGCTTGAAGAGCTAGATGAAGAGGCTTTAGTTAGAATACTGAAAGAGCCTAGGAATGCTTTAACTAAACAGTATGCACGCCTGCTTGAAATGGAGGGGGTGGATATTGATTTCCGTGAAGATGCGTTATGTGAAGTGGCGGCTCAAGCAGTGTTACGTAAGACGGGCGCACGAGGTTTGCGCTCTATTCTGGAAAGCATATTACTTGAGGTCATGTATGACTTACCCTCGGATAAAAGTATCTCCAAAGTGGTCATTGACGGGAGTGTTGTCCGTGGAGATATCACGCCTATATTGATCTATGATGGTGCGGAGGTTTCGAAGGTTATACCTAATGAGTAATGGTGATTTTCATTAGGGTAACAACGCAAGTATCGTTACTACCCTGAAGCTTGGTTTTCTGCTATTTTCAATGCTTTTTGAGTGCTCAGTTGTTAACCTCGTCTGCTTTCGTTGATAGGGCTAGTCCAGATTATTTTTTTATTGTTATTGTAATTGTATGCATGAACCTTCATCTTAGTCGCTGTAAATCGCTTGCAAAGACACGTTGTGTTGTCCTATGGGTCGTCGGCGTATCCTCAGGCAGTTGGGCATCAAAAAAGAGGGTTGTGTATGGAATGTCAGGATTCTACCCACTGTGCTGAAACGGTGGAATTACCGCTTTTACCGCTCAGGGATGTTGTTGTCTATCCCCATATGGTTATCCCATTATTTGTTGGCAGAGATAAGTCAATCAAAGCCCTTGAAAGAGCGATGGAGGGTGATCGACGAGTGTTTCTCGTTGCTCAAAAAAGCGCTCAGAATGATGATCCTAATCTAGAAGATATTTATAGGGTTGGCACTTTGTCAACCATTTTGCAGATGCTCAAACTGCCTGATGGTACTGTTAAAGTGCTGGTAGAAGGTGTTGCTCGCGCTAATATTAATGAGTTCAAGCGTTGTGGTGATTACTGTTCTGCGGTGATCGCAATTCACGAGGAGCAGTTCGTTGATGCTCGTCGCTCCGAAATATTCACTCAGACACTTTACAGTAAATTTGAACAATATGTGCATCTTAGTAAAAAAGTGAGCACAGAGGTTCTTAATTCTTTATCAGAAGTGAGCGATCCGGAACGATTGACCGATACCGTTTCTTCTCATATGGTTCTTAAAACTGAAGATGAACAGAAAATTCTTGAAATCACTGATATCCTCGAACGTCTGGAATATCTGGTAACCCTGATTGATACAGAAATTGAATTGATTCAGGTCGATAGGCGGGTGAGAGGGCGCGTCAAGAAACAGATGGAAAAAAGTCAGCGAGACTACTATCTGAATGAGCAGATGAAGGCCATTCAAAAAGAGTTGGGTGATTCTGATGATAATTTAGATGAATTTGAGAGTATCAAGAAAAATATAGAGCAGGCCGGCATGACGTCTGAAGCACTCAACAAGACGATGTCAGAGTTGAAAAAGTTGAAACAGATGTCACCGATGTCGGCAGAGGCAACCGTTGTGCGCGGTTATATCGACTGGATGTTGAATGTACCTTGGAAAAAACGCAGTAAAGTCCGCCATGATCTGAAAAAAGCGGAGCAGATTTTGAACGAAGATCATTATGGTTTGGAGGAGGTTAAGGACCGTATTCTGGAGTACTTGGCAGTTCAGCAACGTGTAAAAAAATTAAATGGGCCGGTACTCTGTCTTGTCGGGCCGCCAGGTGTCGGTAAAACCTCCCTCGGTGGGTCCATTGCAAGGGCGACCGGTCGCAAGTTTGTTCGGATGGCCTTGGGAGGGGTTCGTGACGAAGCTGAGATTCGTGGACATCGAAGAACCTATGTAGGCTCTATGCCTGGTAAACTGATTCAGAAGTTGGCAGGCGCTGGTGTTAAGAATCCTCTCTTCCTGTTGGATGAGGTCGATAAGATGGGTTCTGATATGCGTGGTGATCCTGCTTCTGCGCTACTTGAAGTGCTTGATCCGGAACAGAATAACTGCTTCAACGATCACTATCTAGAAGTGGATTATGATTTGTCTGACGTGATGTTTGTGTGTACATCAAACTCAATGGATATTCCCCCAGCTCTACTGGATCGAATGGAGGTGATCAGGATTTCTGGCTATACCGAACAGGAGAAAATCCATATTTATGAGCGATATCTCTTGTCCAAGCAGATGAAAAATGTCGGGATGAAAAAGAACGAAACGCAGTTTGATGAACATGTCATTCGAAATTTGGTGCGTTATTATACGCGAGAGGCTGGTGTTAGGGGGTTGGAGCGTGAACTGGCTAAAATCTGTCGCAAATTGGTGAAAGAGCAAGCGCTTGGCGTGCGTGATATTCCTAGCATGGTGACGGTGGATGATCTTGAGCACTATTCTGGGATTCAGAAATACTCTTATGGTCTAGCTGAAGAAAAAGATCAGATTGGTCAGGTAACGGGTTTGGCTTGGACTCCTGTGGGCGGTGAGTTGCTGACCATTGAGGCGATGGCGGTGAAGGGCAGAGGGCAGGTGATTAAAACGGGTTCCCTTGGTGATGTCATGCAAGAGTCTATTCAGGCGGCGATGACGGTGATCAGAAGCCGTGCGCTTGTTTTGGGTATTAAGTCTAATTTCCATAAGGTTCATGATGTGCATATTCATGTGCCGGAAGGTGCAACCCCTAAGGATGGCCCTAGTGCTGGTATCGCTATGTGTACGGCGCTGGCGTCAATCTTTACCAGTATTCCTGTTCGTGCCGATGTGGCAATGACCGGTGAGATCACTCTGAGAGGTCAAGTACTGGCTATCGGAGGATTGAAAGAGAAGCTGCTGGCAGCGCATCGTGGCGGTATTCATACTGTCATAATTCCTTCTGAGAATAAGAAAGATCTGAAAGAAATTCCTGATAATATTAAGCAGGATCTGGAAATTTGTCCGGTCAAATGGATTGATGAGGTGCTTGATTTAGCACTGAAATTCATGCCAGAGGCTCCGTTGAAAGTCGATGAGAGTGTCACCGTGAATAAAGAAGAAGAGATCGAGCATGAGGCGTTGGCTCGAGGCGATATTCTGAGTACTCACTAGTGTCATTGGAGTGTGGCGAGTGGAGGGGAGGGCGCAAGACTCAGTGGTTCGCCACGGTCGCCGTCATGAATTATTGTTGTAACTTTTTATGCCATCTCTCGAAAAATAGTCTATTCATACAGGGTTTTTATGTTGTAAATCCCTTACCAGTTAGCAGAGGGTCTTGACAGTGATCGAGGCGTGTTGGTATAAGACTTTGCTGTTTTTACCGATCAATGTTATGAGGCCATTCCTTCTGGTATGCTCGTTTAGTCGTCATCTATTTCAGGTTATTGTGTGGCAAAAATAATCGGATAACTGGTGAAGTATGTAGTAATATGGATAGCTTTCGTTAGATCATCAAAACACCACAAGAAGGGGAATTAAGTGAACAAGTCTGAACTGATTGAGGCCGTTGCTGAAATTGCTGATCTTCCGAAAACGGCAGCAGGCCGAGCGTTGGATGCGATTGTTGCGTCCATTACCAATGCTTTGAAAAATGGTGACCAGGTCGTTCTGGTAGGTTTTGGTACGTTCGGTGTTAAAGATCGGGCTGAACGGACTGGCCGTAACCCTCAGACCGGTGAACCTATTCAGATTGCGGCGGCTAGAGTTCCGAATTTTAAGCCGAGTAAAGGGCTGAAGGATGCGATGAAATAAGTCGTGAAGTGACTTTTATTGTGTCATAAGTCGTCATTATTGATATAGTCTTACGGACTGGTTTAGGTGGATTACGTATTCATGGTTTAATCATAAAAAAGGCGTATCCATGGATACGCCTTTTTATTACTATCCACTACGATTGATGTTGCGATGTACTCCACGGGTTATAGGCTTGGCTATTGGCGCCTAAACGCTGAAAACTAGACCCTTAGGGTGACTCATCAGATGGTTGGATTCATAAAAAAATTGATTCACAGGGTGTTGCTGAGGTTCCTATGCTGCAAAATATGAGGGATAAGGCTCAGGGCTGGATTTCCAAAGTAATCATCGGCTTTATCGTATTGACTTTTGCTATCTTCGGCCTTGAATCATTGGTTCCGAATCGTAACAATCCGGACGTCGCCGAAGTGAATGGTCAGAATATCTCTCAGCAGTCACTCATGCGAGCCGTTGAGCAGCAGCGTCGACTGCTGATGCAGCGGTTGGGTGACAATTTTGGTTCATCCATATTTAATGATCAGGCATTGCAAAAGGCAGCGCTGGAGGAGCTAATTCAGAAAGCAGTTCTACTTCAGTATGCGAATAAAGTCGGTATGTCTATCTCCTCACAGAGTGTTGATCAAATGATTCGGTCAATTCCAGAGTTTCAAGTGGATGGGGAATTTGATGCCAATCGCTTCCAGCAGCTAGTGAGCTCTCTTGGCGTGACGCCATTGCAGTTCCGCCAAAGTCTCAATGACGATATGTTGATTTACCGCATTCGAGCTAGTATTGCCGGCTCTGAATTTGCCACAGCCTATAAAGTTCAAAAGCTCTATGATATTCAGCAGCAGACTCGCGATATTGCTTGGCTGACCTTGGATGCTGTAAAAACGCAGGATGCTATCAGGGTCGCTGATGATGAGATCGAAACGTATTATCAGAATCACCAAGCAGTGTTTATGACCCAAGAACAAGTCAGTCTTGACTATATTATTCTTGATCGTGTGATCTTGGAGGGTCAGGTTAGTATCACTGAGTCCGATATCGAAGCACGTTATCAGAGTCAGATTGAAGATATTAAGAGTCAGGCGGATGACAGCGTTACCGCATCCATTATACTGCTGGAGCCAAGCTCCAGGCGTGACGATAAAGAAACGCTGGCATTGGCGAGCGAGTTGAAGCGGCGTCTCTCCAGTGGTGAGGAGTTTGCTACATTGGCAAGTGAGTATTCTGAAGATGCTGCCTCTGCGGCGAAAGGGGGCGATTTAGGCGTTGTTGAATCCGGCTTTCTGGGTGAAGCCTTTGATGACACGCTGGCTTCTTTAGAGAAAGAGGAGGTGTCCGATCCAGTACTCATTGATTTTGGCGTTGTTTTGATTAAACGAACAGCTGATGAACAGGTCACCCCCTCCCGAGCCGACATGCGTGATGAGTTGGTTCAAGATCTGAAAGAGTCTGCTGTTGATCCGCTGTTTGTTGAGCAGTCTCGGAAATTGGCTGACATTAGTTTTGAAGCGGCTGATCTTCAACAACCAGCGGAAGAGCTGGGTCTGGTGATACAAAGCACTGCCTTGTTCGGTAGGCATGGTGGTGAAGGAATTGCTGAACATCGTACGATTGTCGACGTCGCTTTCAGTGATGACTTGCTCAACCTTAAAGCAAATAGTGAACCCTTGGATATTGGTGACGGCAGAGTCGCTGTTATTAGAGTTAAGAGGCATAAAAAGTCAGAGGTTGAACCGCTTTCAGATGTGCGAGACCGGGTCGTTACAAAGATTAAAAAAGAGTACGCAGATCTGCAGATGAACGATAAAGCTGATACGATTCTAGCGGCGCTAGAGAGCGGTAAGACAACGGTTGATATTGCGAAGGAGTATGTTGTTGATTGGCAAGAGAGGTCGTCTGTCAAACGTGAAGATCAAGATATTCCTCTACCGCTATTAAGAGATGCGTTTAAATTGCCACATCCTGACAAGGTTCCAAACTATGGCAAAACATCGCTGCCTGATGGTGATGTGATCATTGTCGCAGTGAAAAACGTTGAGCAAAAGAAAGAGGTTGTTGACGCTGAGGAGTTACAGAATATTAACCGCATTCTGTCCAGAAGATCAGGGGAGGCGATTTATTCAGAGTATCTGCAGGATATTAAAAAAAATGCTGATATTAAACGTTTCGTTAAGGATGCGGAGAGTTAACGGATAGATCAATATAAAAGGTTGGATAATCCGACCTTTTATATTAATAGAATAAACATTAATTAATAAAACTGAAGTGATGGGGTCTATGAATGTTTTATTCATCAAGAAGGTAGTTGGCCTATAAACGGTACTCGTTATCTACGAATAGAAACAACAGATTCAACTGAGAGCAGAGCGAACGAAGGTTTTATTCTACCGAGGATTTAAATGAATTTAATGCTTGAATTGCGTTTGGAGAATTTAGCGATGGTAGTGCCTTCTACTTTGAGGCGATAGCGTCAATGAGGGGAGTGTTTTTCCATGACTCTTATCGCTATAATTAATCTCAATGTCATTATTCAACCATCCTTTGATCGTGTTACGTGCTTAACATTAGATGTCACTGAACAGTGGATAAATTCCCTCGTCGTTTAGGTTGATCTTATCTTTAGCTGCCTAACAAGTCTTTGAGGTTGTTAAAAAAACAAGCCATGAATGCTTTAGATCGGTGGGCGTATTTAAAATATCGATTTTCTCATTGAGAATTTTATTTGGCATATTTTATACTATTTTAATACTACGTTATATAGTACTTGAAAAGCTATAGGGTTCAGGTGATAAAAGACAATGTTGTTTCTCTGATATTTTGTTAACCCACTCGGACAGGACAGAAGGTTTATGAGTCACGAGCAATCCGCACTAAAAAGAAACGTTCATTTGATGGGAGAGTTGCTGGGCAATACGATTAAAGCCCATATGGGGGACGATTTTCTTAACCGGATCGAGCAAATTCGTTATCTGTCTAAATCGGGTCGAAAAGGTAATACGGTAGACCATGAAAAGTTGATTGGGCTCTTGAAAAGCTTGGATGACAGTCAGTTGGTGCCGGTTACTCGAGCTTTTACCCAGTTTCTCAATCTGGCAAATATTGCAGAACAGTTCCAAGCTGTCTCCCGTCATAGTGAGCAGGATGCTGCTGTGCTGAATACTCTTGATGATCTATTTTCTCGCCTCAAAGCCCAAGCGTTTACGCCGGAACAGATTCGCAACAGTGTGTCAACGATGACCATTGAACTGGTGCTAACGGCCCACCCAACCGAGGTCACCCGCAGAACCCTAACCCAGAAGCACACTGAAATCATGGAGTGTCTGACGCAGATGGAGTACTCCGATCTGTTGCCATGGGAGCGTGAACGATTGATGAACCGCATGGAGCAGCTAATCAGTCAGGCTTGGCATACGGAGGATATTCGTAGTCGCAGGCCAACGCCGGTGGATGAGGCAAAGTGGGGTTATGCGACGGTTGAACACTCGCTCTGGTATGCGCTGCCGGAGTTTTTACGACAACTGGATGAGCGATTGCATAAGTATACTGGCTACTCTTTGCCTTTGGAGGCGATGCCGATCAGGTTCGCTTCCTGGATGGGAGGCGATCGAGACGGTAATCCGAATGTGACGGCAGCCGTGACCCGCAAAGTTTTATTGCTGAGTAGCTGCTTGGCAGCGGATCTGTTTCTGCGGGATCTGAAGCTTTTGACTGGCGAGTTGTCGATGGCAAAGTGTTCATCTGATCTAAGCGACCAGACGGGTGGTAGTCGGGAGCCTTATCGGTGTCTATTGAGAGCGCTGTGTGAACGCCTCAAGGCGACCCGTCGTCATTGTGAGAAGAGACTCGCAGGGCGGGATCCGCAGGAGGATGACAGGCTTGAGCGGGATGAAGATCTGGTGATGCCACTTCAGTTGTGTTACGACTCCTTGTGCGAGGTCGGACTGTCGGTGATCGCCCAGGGGCCATTGTTGGATACGTTGCGTCGTGCCCGTTGCTTCGGTCTGGGATTGATTCGGATTGATATCCGGCAGGAGGCAACCCGCCATACAGAGGTATTATCAGAGCTGACTCGTTACCTTGACCTCGGTGATTATGCGGCATGGAACGAGCAGGAGCGACAAGATTTTCTGCTGATGGAGCTGAATAATTGTCGTCCGCTGATCCCACGTGATTGGACACCTTCCGCTGAAGTCACGGAGGTGTTGGATACTTGTTGTGTCGTTGCTACACAACCGGAGGAGCGATTGGGTGCCTATGTTATCTCCATGGCTCGGGAGCCATCGGATGTCCTGATCGTTATCCTGTTGTTAAGAGAGACCGGCTGCCGTTTTAATATGCCGATCTCGCCGCTTTTTGAAACCCTGTCAGATCTGGAAAATGCAGAAACGGCGATAAGTACGTTATTGTCGTTGCCGTGGTATCGTACGTATGCTGGTAACCGACAGATGGTGATGATCGGCTATTCCGACTCTGCCAAGGATGCAGGACAGATGGCCGCAGCTTGGGCTCAGTATCGGGCAATGGAAGGGGTGACCGCTATTTGTCAGAAGGTCGGTATCGAGTTGACCTTGTTCCATGGACGCGGGGGTACGGTGGGACGGGGAGGGGGGCCGGCGCATGCGGCGATTCTCTCTCAGCCGCCTGGATCGGTGGCAGGTTATCTGCGAGTGACAGAGCAGGGAGAGATGATTCGGTTTAAGTTTGGCTTTCCGGCGATTGCCGTTCAGAGCCTTGCCCTTTATGCCAGCGCGACCTTGGAAGCCACGCTGTTGCCGCCACCGGCTCCTGAGCCTAGCTGGCGCGAGTTGATGGATCAGATGACACAGGACTCCCTTGCGAGTTACCGAGGCATTGTTCGTGATGAACCAGACTTTGTCCCCTATTTCAGGGCAGCTACGCCGGAGCGGGAACTGAGCCGGCTGCCTTTGGGGAGTCGTCCAGCTAAGCGTTGTCCGAATGGTGGGGTGGAGAGTCTGCGTGCTATTCCTTGGATCTTTGCCTGGACCCAGTGTCGATTGATGTTGCCAGCCTGGTTGGGCAGTGGCGTAGCGCTGCGTCAGGCGATTAACTCAGGTCATAAATTACTTTTGGCAGAGATGACTAGGCAGTGGCCTTTTTTTCGGGCTAGGCTCGAATTACTGGAGATGGTTTACCTGAAAAGTGATGCCGAGACGGCAGAATATTATGAAACCTGTTTGGTGCCTGAGGATCTCCGTTATCTAGGTAAAAGGCTTAGAGTATTGCTGGCTGATGCTGTGATGGTGATGGTGGAGCTCAAGGATGGCCATCCCTTTTTGGAGCAGGATCCTTGGGTCAGGCAAGCCATTGAATTACGTAACCCTTACTCGGATCCACTGCATGTACTGCAAGCTGAGCTTCTCTACCGAGCACGACACCAGCCGGATTCGGTGAATCCAGCCGTTGAGCAGGCGCTAATGTTAACGATTGCGGGCATTGCTGCTGGTATGCGTAATACGGGTTAATCACGCAGAGTGTTGTAAAACGCCCCATCAGTAGTGAGGCTACTCATGGAGCGTTTTTTAAAGGTGAGACCTCAGCATAACTCAACAAAGCCGATCAAACACATGGTGTCACAAACACATGGGGTCAAGTCTTGTTTTGTGCCTTTTCTGTGCGAGAGAAAAGGGTTGGCTATCCCCCTCAGAATCGAATATGCAGGCGCACTTTATCACGTGACCTCATGCGGAAACGCCCAAGAAGAGATCTATCGTAATGATAAAGATTTTCTCGTTTCCAGGCTCCTGCGTGGGCACGAGAAATCCAGTGGCTTTGCATCGCTCGCAGCCAGCCGTGAATGGGTGGATGAATTCAGCCATTGGTACAACGAAAAGCATTAGCATGGCGGCCTACGTTTTGTGACACCTGCTCAACGTCACAGAGGGGCAGACAAAGAGATCCTGGCAAATCGAGACATAGTTTATAAGAGTGCGAAAGAGGCGAATCCAAGACGCTGGTCAGGCAAGTACTCGCAACTGGAACCATGAAGGGCTTGTTGCCTTAAATCCGGAGCAGATAATGAGAGTCGAAATGAAGCAATCTGCATAACTTAAAAACGCGACAACTACCTTGAAAGTTACCGCTTGCGCTATAGGCCGTATGTGGCAAGGGTTTACAGACTTCGGTCATTTTTAAGTTGCGGACTTGTTAAATAAAACTTCTCTCTATGGCTCTCCCCATGGTCTCTTGCTATATCTTATTTATTGTGTCAGATACTTATAAACCAAACTTAATAGAATGTTAAAAATGGATCATTTCATCCTGAATAGTCTTAGAACGGGAGAGATGGGCGGTAGCGTGTTTATTAAAGGCTGATCAAACACAATGGCGATATGCGTATAGACCCAATCTCCTTGAAGGTGTGGGGTTGTTGACAACACTCGCCCACGCTCGTAGGCTCATGGGGCTTCGCTCGTTGCTGTAAACGTATAATCGGTCAACCACTGAATCTAATATACAGTAGATATAGTACGTATAAGCAGTTTTGCAACGCTACTTACAACTTTTTGAATATAAAGGGTAAAATGGCTTACATTCCGATTAGTTTTACTTAAGCGAACATATACAAGTTGTGAAAGGTGTAGTAGGTTCTATGTGAGCTACAGCTCTTCAATTCGGCTGTAGAGCAGATGTGACAAGCTATTGACCTGTATTCGCATTTTCAAAAGATAGCTACTTATACGAAAAGCGTACGTATAAGCAACTGTTA
>JAGLCE010000112.1 GCA_023146365.1 Endozoicomonadaceae bacterium | reverse complement strand
TCGTGAAATTGAAAATAGAACAATCTGACACCGAATTTTATACCCCGACCTGAAGAGTAGAAAAAGCCTTTAGAAACCAGCGCTAAAGGTAATATTTATATGTTTTTAAATAAATTACGGACAATTCTCAGTAAAAAATTGAATCCTGAGCCTCACTCTGTGTTCTTAAGTTCGGGAACTGTGCAAGCAATCAATAAGTCACGGATTCAGGATAGTTAGTTAGTAGGTTGGATGGTGTTTTTGTAAAGCATTCTACATCACCTTGCCACGCTGTTTCTCACTTAATAGGAATGCCTTAAGCCTCCGCATATAATCTTTGTCAAATTCATCCATAAGATGATGTAATGATATCCCTTTAAATCAGTGATGGCAGGTGTTGTCTTTGATGATTCAATGTGGTAGGGTGGTAGGGTTGTTTATTTTTTATTCTTATAATAATCGATGGATTGAATTTTTTAAACAGGATTAAAGGTATGTTTTTATTTAATAAAATAATAAAAAATACAGAGATAAATAGTTGTAGTGAGCTTGCAGTCCATAATATTAAAACAATAAACAGTTGCACTAGTAATAATGAAAGTTATCGCGTATGCCATGGTGTTTTGCTAATCGATGGCAAAAAACATAAGGTTGCATTGGTTATAAAAGGGCATGGTTTTTTTGATAAATTAATGAGTTATCTTCCTTCTTTTAAGTCATTAAAAACACTATTTATGAGAGATATACGTTCATTTCAGAAGGATGTAGTCACTATACCGGAAATCATGAATGATTTAAATATAAATGATGCTCCCCAACCCTTTAACAGGGACACAGAATCGCTTAAAAAACCGTTGTCCGTCAGTGATGTCAAAAATATCGACCTTGCTGAAAAGAGTATGACACGACAACAGAAAGAAAAAATGTTAGTGGACAAATTCTTTAAATACATAAATGATACTCCCCTACCATTTAATGTGAACAGAAAATTGCTTAAAGAACCGTTGCCAGTCAGTGATTTCGACAATACCTACTTCTGTAAAGACGATATTACAAGAGAAGAGAAACAAGAAATTTTAAAGGACCAATTATTTCAATACATAAAAGCATTAGAAAAAAATGAACATGCTGAGTTCGACCTTTTGGAATATTTAAAGAAAGATTATTCAGGGACTGACAGTGAATTTCGTCAGCACCAAGCAGTGCACCAACAGATAATAAAAACAAAAAATAATATTATGGCCGAATTTCAACCCCTTGATGAAAGCCAAAAAATTAAATTTGAAGAGCAGTTTCATAAATGTCTTTTTAATTACCTGATGTCCGTAATGTATACGCATGAGATGAACTTTAATGTAGATACAGAATGGCCAGTAATGAAGACTATGTTAAAAGAATTTAGCAGCATTAGAGTAGAGGATGTTGATGCTCATTTAACTGATCATGAATATTTTGAAATGAATGTGAATGAAGGTCTCGTGCGTACTATTGATACTTATCTCGACGATCTTCGTGTTAGATTTAAGAATCTTCCAGAAGAGTATCTGCTATCAATTCCACAGACTTACAGGGACTTCGCTTGCCAAGAGTTACAAGAACAGAGTGAAAATGAAATATGTGCGAGCATTCTTGGGGCGTTTAAAAGGAAGGTTTTTGAAGCAACAAAAGAAAAATACGGCACAGCTTGTGCCAATATGATCAGTGCAGATACCTATCTTGATGTATACCCAGATGTTCCAAACCACATAAAGGAAATACTCGAAGCCACCAAGCTAGCGGACAAATAAATGCAGTTGCCACTAAACCTAGGTAAGTGAATATTTTAATGTGTTACACCGTCGCTGTGTATGGGATAAAAAAACTCAAAAGCCAGTTATAGCAGGAGCTCGAACAGGTCGAGAAGAGGCATGGCTGTGATCTCATTACTTTTTAGATCTGTCTTAATTTGACCTGATACCACATCATTAGTTAACCATATGGATAGCACCTTGGTATTCATGAGCATTGCCTATGCTTCACCCTCTTGAGGGTATTAGAAATGGACAATGACACCGTTAGATTGACAGACTCAATCAGGCAGTTGCCACTCTATTGATGCCAATTTATTTGCATTCATATACTGATTAATCTTTGAGAATGGCCGACTGCCAAAGAATCCTCGATAGGCCGAGAGAGGTGATGGATGGGCAGACTTAATCACCAGATGTCGCTGCTGATCGATCATTGCCCCTTTTTTCTGGGCATATGATCCCCATAGAATGAAAGCCAGATGACTCCTCTGTGCATTCAACTCTCGAATAATACGATCTGTAAACTGTTCCCAACCTTTTTTATGGTGCGAAGCTGCTTGTTTGTGCTCTACCGTCAGCACACTGTTCAGCAATAGCACTCCCTGCTGTGCCCAGTGTTCAAGACAACCATGTTTGGCAGGGAGTATGTTGAGATCATGCTGCATCTCTTTATATATATTGACTAACGACGGCGGAGCTTTCACACCATGTCTGACAGAGAAACACAAGCCATGTGCTTGCCCGCCATGGTAGGGATCCTGACCAATAATGACGACCCTCACCTGATCAAAAGGCGTCAGATCAAGGGCGTGAAAATATTCTTTTCCCATGGGATAAATCACCTTGCCACGCCGTTTCTCACTTAATAGGAATGCCTTAAGCATCCGCATATAATCTTTGTCAAACTCATCCATAAGATGCGCTTTCCAGCTCGCTTCCAGGGTGATAGAGGACATGCTTATTGCTCCTCAGTAAATTGACAGCGTACAGGCCGCTTACGTTTATCGACTAGCAAGCCTGTCACCGTCGTTTGCTCGCTTGACTCCAGCACCAGATAGTTTTCCACACACCGAGCTCGCTGATTGGACGCAATGTGTGAAACAAACTGATCTTGACCTGGTACATTAGCAATAAGACTGAACTCTGCCATATAGATGGCATCTACTTCACGGGAGTGGCGAAGATAGCCGTAGTAATCCAAAACAAAGACAGTGGTAACCAGCGAAACAATGGCAACAATCAGTAGCTGAGTCTGATGACTTAATTTCATGATATCCCTTTAAATGAGTGATGGCAGGCATTGTATGACAGGGCTTAATGGGGAAGAAAACTGCATTCGCACAGACTCATCAAATTGAATACCATTGCGAATACGGCATAACACCCAAGGAATCAATCAACGGCGGACAGTATGACTCAATATTAACGTAATCTGACGGTGCAGAAAGCGACTGATAATGGTTTCATCAATATTATCCGGATTCTGCAGAAGGCCTTCGTATTCAACCGTCATGATAGCGGCAAGCATCAGACGGGCATCCATTTCAATATTATCGGAACCGATCTGCTTAAAAAAATCAACCAGATCATTCAGAATATATTGCTGATGCTTGAAGGCGATGGGGCGCAAACTTTCATTACGCAGACATTCCAGATTAAATGCCTGCTCCGCCATGAGATACTCTCGATGATGTCGTAGCTGATTCATAACATAAACCACAGCCAGATCGGTCATGGTATTGACCAGTTGCTGACCGGATTCTGGAGAATCGGAAACATACGTCATGGTGTCATGCAATGTTTTATGGGAATCTTTCCAATAGGAACGAAACTTGGCGGCCCCACTGTCAACGAACAGCGTAAAGGTATCACTGATAAGGTCAGAGATACTTTCAAAGTAATAGGTAGTGGAAGACAAAGGAACATTCGCCTCTCTGGCAACGGCGCGATGTCGCACGCCTCTGATACCATCCCGCACAATAATACGGAGTGCAGCTTCTAAAATAGCTCTGCGTCGTTGATCACTGCCGGCTCGGTTGGTTTGCCGACCTTTGTAGATCAGGCCATCCATCCACTGAGGTATCTCTTTGATCGCTTCCATAAGGAGTGCCTTGGTTGTGCTAAATGCCGATTTTGGTCGTCAATGCAGCACATTGCATGTTGATGGCTAATCGATCTTACGATTCAGGGCGCATGTGGGGGAACAGTATCACGTCACGAATAGAGGGTGAATCGGTAAACAGCATGACCAGACGGTCAATACCAATACCTTCACCCGCTGTCGGTGGCAGACCATATTCCAGCGCTCGGATATAGTCTGCATCATAGTGCATGGCTTCGTCATCACCTGCATCTTTTTCCTGAACCTGCTGCATGAAGCGTTCATGCTGTTCTTCTGGGTCATTCAGCTCGGAAAAACCGTTCGCCAGTTCGCGACCACCGACGAAAAACTCAAAACGGTCGGTAATCAACGGATTGTCATCATTACGACGCGCCAGTGGTGAGACCTCTGCTGGATATTCCGTGATAAAGGTCGGTTGAATCAATTGATGCTCGGCCGTTTTTTCGAAGATTTCGGTCTGAAGCTTACCCAGCCCCCAGATATCTTTTACCTGAATGCCCAAGCTACACGCTATAGCTTTTGCAGACGCTTCGTCAGCTAGCTGTTCATGAGTGATGTCTGGATGATAATGCAGGATAGCTTCTACCATGGACATACGAACAAAAGGCTTTCCCAAGTCGTATTCAATGGTTTCTGTCACTTCATCGTTTTTGTCGTATACGGTGTGAGTGATGATGGTCGTGCCCAGAATGTTCTGGGCCAGAGTCCGTAACATATCTTCAGTCAAGTCCATCAAGTCGCGATAGTCTGCATAGGCTTGATAGAACTCCAGCATGGTGAACTCAGGATTGTGGCGGGTGGATAGCCCCTCGTTTCGGAAGTTTCTATTAATTTCAAAAACACGCTCGAAGCCACCCACGACCAGACGTTTCAGATAGAGCTCTGGCGCAATCCGAAGGTACATTTCGATATCCAGACTGTTGTGATAGGTCACGAAAGGGCGAGCCGTCGCACCACCGGGAATCACTTGCAACATCGGTGTTTCTACTTCCATGTAGTCTCGGTCAGACAGGTAACGGCGAATCCCATCGACCAGTTTGGAACGGATACGAAACACGTCACGGGAAGCGTGACTGGTCATCAGGTCAACATAGCGCTGTCGATACCGCAGCTCCGTGTCAGACAACCCTTTGTGTTTCTCAGGCAGTGGGCGTAACGCTTTGGTTAGCAGATCAAACTGTTCGATATTGACGAATAGATCACCTGTACCAGAACGCTGTACGGTGCCAGTTACACCGACGGTGTCGCCTAAGTCCAGTGTTTTGATCTCCGCGAGGATCTTAGCGTCCAGTGCCTTGCGGTTAACGTAAAGCTGGATACGACCAGACATATCTTGCAACACCATGAACGCACCACGGTTGAGCATGATACGACCAGCAACACTGACCTGAATATCCGCCTCAGCCAGCTCACTCTTACTGGCATCTTTGTGTTTTTCCTGCAACTTATCCGCATAATGTTCACGGTGAAAGTGATTGGGAAAGGCGTTACGTTTTTTTCGAATAGCGACCAGTTTTTCACGACGCATGGCAATTAGACGATTTTCGTCCTGCGGTTCTGTCACGCTGCTCTCGGAAACAATGTCGTTCGGCATTTAGATAGCTGTCCTGAAAGCTCAGGGAGTGAGAAACGCCCACTCCAGAGGGTAGTCAATGATAAATGATGACACAGACTCTTTCCCGATTATAGGCAGAGACAAAGGTTTAAACCCCTTGTTTTAGGCTGGCTTCCATAAAGCGATCAAGATCGCCATCCAGTACGGTATTACAATTACTGGTTTCTATACCCGTACGCAGATCCTTGATGCGAGAAGCGTCCAGCACATAGGAGCGAATTTGACTCCCCCAGCCGATGTCTGATTTGCTCGCTTCTAAAGTCTGCTGGTCTGCCATGCGCTTCTGCATCTCTTGTTCATAGAGCTTGGCCTTCAGCTGCTGCATGGCCTTGTCACGATTTTGGTGCTGGGAACGCTGGTTTTGACACTGGACAACAAGACCCGATGGAATGTGGGTAATACGAATCGCTGAATCCGTGGTGTTAACGTGCTGACCACCTGCACCACTGGAGCGGTAGGTATCGACTCGCAAATCCGCTGGATTGATCTCAATCTCAATATTGTCATCCACCTCAGGCGACACAAATACGGATGAAAACGACGTATGTCGTCGATTACCGGAATCGAATGGTGATTTACGCACCAGACGGTGAACACCGGTTTCCGTTCTTAGCCATCCAAAGGCATACTCCCCAGAGAACTGGATAGTGGCAGATTTAACGCCGGCCACTTCACCCGCAGAAAGCTCGATAATTTCGGTTTTAAAGCCGCGCTTCTCGCCCCAACGCAGATACATCCGCAACAGCATATTGGCCCAGTCTTGTGCTTCGGTGCCACCAGACCCTGCCTGAATATCAAGATACGCGTTATTCGCATCCATATCGCCGGAAAACATGCGCCGAAATTCCAGCTCTTCAAGATGGTGGCCAAGGTTTTTCAGCTCGACGACAATTTCATCGACGCTCTCATGGTCACTCTCTTCAACGGCCATATCCAGGAGTTCCTGAGCGTCAATGAGTCCTTGGGTCAGCTCATCGATGGTGCTCACGATGCCTCCAAGCAGAGATCGCTCGCGTCCTAGTGCTTGGGCATTATCTGGATCATTCCAGATCGCCGAATCTTCCAGCTCTCTTTCAACTTCTATCAATCGATCTTTCTTGTTTGCGTAGTCAAAGATGCCCCCTGAGCACATTGGTGCGCTCAATCATATCTTTGATGGTGTTCACGATGGGGTTGACTTCCATTACGGTAATTCCATACTGAATTTTATTACTGAGACAAAGCGAGCCATTTTAACAGATTAACGAACAGTACAAAATATATTCCCTCTAATGATTGTCTGTTTTCTGCGATAGCGGTCTCTCTACCACCCAAACATCTGATAAAACTGGACAAACGCTATCTGAGACGTAATAGTGAGTGGGATGATCGAATCACTCGGCTGGATTTAACGTTTCGCCCACCTGATGATGGCAGCTTGTTCATATAACCGGTACATAACATGAATACCAGAAAAAGCGGCGACGGTCACGGCTCACTGCTGGAGCGAGCAACCCAAAAAGCGCTGGCCGCTCCAGATATTGACATGGAGAAGGTAGAAGCCGCTCGCAAGGAGATAGCCAGTGGTCAATTTAAGATCAATGCTGATCAACTAGCACTGAAGATGCTCAGATTGGAAGGGGCGATGTTCGGTATGGACATGGGCACAGAGTAATCCTTCCATCACCACAGACACTCTCCTTAACACGCTTCACACTGACGAAAACAGTTGTTTTAACGCTAGGTTTGTCTGTGGCTTACTGTGCTCATAACGATTAGCAAGCAGCACCCTTTAAACCGATAAAATGGATCAATCTGCGGGCTCTAGATGATCTATCAGTAACTGCAACTTTCTATTGTTTCGAAACTCATTGATATCCAACGTATAAGTCGACCGAATTTTTCGTACAGAAGCATTTGGCCAGATGCCGGTATCCACATTAAATGCTATTCCGTCAATCAGGCGATCGGAGCCGGGACACATCAACACCATCTTGAGGTGTTTCTCTCCCACCAGGAGCTGTTCAACCACGTCAAAACAACCATCAAACAGCGGTTCAGCAAAGTTCTGACCCCAAGGACCCGCTTCACGCAGTAACTCTGCGGTCTCTAGCGTGAAGTGATCAGATGTCAGTTCAGCATCCGTCTGAACCGTGGCTATTAGCTGGTCTTCGGTGATCATTCGTCGAACTTCTTGATCAAAAGCCTCCGAAAAACGGTCATAGTTTTCCCGTCGTAGAGTCAACCCGGCGGCCATGGCGTGGCCACCAAACTGTAGAAGTAACTCTGGATGTCTGGAGGCGATGGCATCCAGTGCATCACGGATCTGAAGACCGGGGATCGAACGAGCAGACCCCTTGAGCACACCTTCCTGACTCACTGCAAACACGATCACCGGACGATGCAACTTTTTCTTGATCTGTGATGCCAGAATGCCAACTACTCCTTGATGCCAGCTATCATGAAACAGGCAGAGTCCCCAAGCAGTATCGTGACTGTCGTCTAGTTTCAGTTGATCCAGTTCGTGCATCGCATCGTCGCGCATACTGGATTCAATGCGCTTGCGTTCTGTATTGAGACTGTCCAGCTCTGAGGCTATTTTCCGTGCCTGCGATGCATTGTCAGTGAGTAATAGTTCAATACCCAATGACATATTATCCAGCCTGCCAGCTGCGTTCAGACGGGGCCCAAGAGCAAAGCCAAGATCCGTCGCAGACAGAGTGTCTCTACGTCGTTTCGCGACATCAATCAGCGCAAGGATGCCAACACGGGCACGACCGGCTTGAATACGCACCAGCCCCTGATAAACGAAGATTCGGTTATTGGTATCCAGACTAACAAGATCAGCGATGGTGCCTAATGCAACAAGATCGAGAAAATCCGCCATGTTTGGCTTGGGAGTATTGCTATCTATGAACCAGTTTCGTTGATCCAATGTGGTACGTAGGGCGCAGAGCACATAGAATATAACGCCAACTCCAGCGGTATTTTTCCCCGGAAAAGGACAGCCCGGCTGGTTGGGATTGACAATAGCATCTGCATCAGGCAGTTCATGTCCTGCTTGGTGATGATCTGTCACCACTACCTGCATACCCAGTGCTTTGGCGACTTTAACCCCCGGTATACTGGATATTCCGTTATCGACCGTTACCAGAACATCTGGTCTACTCGCCTTGGCTACTTCAACGATTTCCGGTGTCAGACCATAACCATATTCAAACCGATTAGGCACTAGGTAATCGACCCATGATGCCCCCATGGCGCGCAAAGCTTTTACCGCTAATGCACTGCTGGTTGCGCCATCACAGTCAAAGTCACCGACAATCAAAATACGACGCTGACTAATGACCGCATCCTCAAGGATGGATGTTGCTGCTTGAATCCCTTTCAGCTCCTCATAGTGATGCAGTTCCGGCAATGTGCGCGCAAGGTCTTTATCATTTAATACACCGCGCCCAGCGTATATACGCTGCAACAACAGCGGCATATCAGCAGAAAAAGTGGTGGCAGAGAGATCAGGGGTGCGTTGCACGATAGACAATGTCATAGAAGCGTCACTGAATAATGAACAGGAAAACCATAGGCGCTCGTCAAAGGAGAATTTTATCAGTATTGAAGTCTGAAGTCTTCGCAACATCATCAGGCTGGCCAGCTGACAAAACCGATAAGGATCAGCAGAGCGTTGACGCTATCCATTCCTGCACCGCTGCCAGAGAGTTGGGTAGTATCGTCATCCGCTCTTTACGATCATAAAGATCCAGTAAATGATGCGGCAACATCGGCACATCCAGTCCCGCCGCCAGAATCGCATCAGGGAATTTAACCGGATGAGCCGTTGCCAGAGTGATCACCGGTAGATCCGATGCGGTATGGCAATCACGAGCTGCCTTAACAGCAATGGCCGTGTGAGGATCCAGAAGATAACCGGTCTGATCAAAGACCTGCCGAATGAGAGCAACCGTTTCGTCATCACTGACACACTGGCTGTCGAACAGAGTTTTCGCCAACTGCCAGCGTGCATTATCAATCGTGATGGTGCCAAATTGATCAAATGTTGCGATTAAATTCGTCACGGCTTTACCATCACGATCATGGAGATCAAACAGCAAGCGCTCAAAGTTGCTCGACACCATAATATCCATGCTTGGCGACAAGCTGCGCTTCAGTGATGCTTTCTGGTAACTGTTGGCATTAAAGAAGCGATGAATAATATTGTTTTGGTTGGTTCCAGCAATCAATTTTTGAATGGGAAGCCCCATGCCTCTAGCGATATAACCGGCAAATATATCACCAAAATTTCCCGTGGGAACTGCAAAAGAGACTGCACGTGTTGCTCCTCCCAGCGATAGCGTCGCATGGAAGTAATAGACCACCTGCGCCATGATCCGCGCCCAGTTGATGGAGTTGACGGCTACCAGTCGACGCTTACCTTTCAGGAACGCTTGCTCCGCAAAACTGGCCTTTACGATGGCTTGGCAGTCATCAAAGTTACCTTTAATCGCCACGTTGTGAATATGATCACTAAGAACCGTCGTCATCTGTCGACGCTGCACCTCAGAGACCCAGTTATGAGGGTGTAAGATAAAGAGATCGACATGATCACTGTGGCGGCAACCCTCAATGGCAGCAGAACCGGTATCGCCAGAGGTGGCGCCCAAAATCACTGCCTTTTCATCCCGCTGCGTCAGACAATGATCCAGCAAGCGGCCGAGCAGTTGCAGGGCAAAATCCTTGAATGCCAATGTCGGTCCATGGAATAGCTCCATCACCCATTCATTGGATCCAATCTGAATGAGAGGAGCCACAGCGCTATGCCTGAAGCCCGCATAGGTTTCATCAATGATGGCACGGAGTGTGTTATCAGGAATCGTACCGCCAACAAACGGAGCCATTATCTCAAAGGCTAGGCCTGCATACGAGAGCCCTGCAAATTTGGTGATCTGCTCAGGGATAAACTGGGGCAGCTGCTCAGGAACATAAAGGCCACCATCTGACGCGAGACCTGCAAGTAGCACACTCTCAAAGTCTAGAACAGGAGCAGTGCCGCGAGTACTGATGTATTTCATACCACATTCCAGCTACTTTCGTTTTTATGACCGCAGCGTCTGTCATTTGCTCACAGGAAGTGAGTAGGGCGACAGGTTTTATATCAATGGTTGAGTGGATCAACGCGAACTCGAATAATTGAGCCCATCACATCGTCAAGATTTTCCAGTTCTACCATTGCGACATCCAGAACCGCCTCGCAAACATCATGGATAAGAACCACAATGTCTGCATAATCATCACCTTTTCGCGCTTCTTTCTGTATGAGGGCATTAATATTGAACCCGTTATGACTTAACACTTCGGTGATGCGGGCCAGCACACCGGGATGATCACTGACATGGAGACGCAGATAGTAGCTACAACAGATTTTCGTGACAGGCAGAATGGTTGTACGACTGTCTGTCTCAACAAAGCCCAAAGGCGGAACCGCAGAAGCGGGTGATTGCTGCAACCTCGCCACATCAATAATATCTGCAATGACCGCAGAGGCCGTTGCTTCGCTACCAGCACCGGGGCCGTAATATAGCGTCTGTCCAGTGACGTCAGCTTCTATTAAAACGGCATTCATTACGCCGTCCACACTTGCCAATAGGTGTTTTTCTGGCACTAACGTTGGATGTACACGCAGCTCCACACCCTCATCTGAAAAGCGAGCAATTCCCAAGTGTTTTATCCGATAACCCAGTTCCGAGGCATACTGAATATCCTGCGGGGTGATCGCACGGATGCCTTCAATGTAGACGTTATCGAACTGCAAGGGAATACCAAACGCATTGGCGGCAAGAATGGTTAATTTATGGGCGGAATCAGTGCCTTCAATATCGAACGTCGGGACGCTTTCAGCATACCCCATCTTTTGAGCCAGCTTCAGAGCATCATTAAAAGAACTGCCTTTGTCGTGCATTTCTGTCAAAATGAAATTGCTGGTACCGTTGATGATACCAGCCAGCCACTGAATACGGTTAGCCACCAGACCTTCTCGTAGAATTTTGATCGCAGGGATTCCACCAGCCACACCAGCCTCATAAGCAACAATAACGCACTGCTCACGCGCTGCGGCAAATATCTCATTACCATGTTGAGCGATCAACGCCTTGTTGGCTGTTACAATGTGTTTGCCATTGGCGATGGCGGTTAGAATTAGTGATTTGGCGGTCTCATAGCCACCAATTAACTCAACCAGAATGTCGACCTTGGGATTATTCGCAACATCAAATATATCCTGAGTAACATCGATATCAGTCGTGTCACAGGTTGAATGATCCCGTCTTGCTCCAATCTGCACGATATCTACACTGCGCCCTAGTCGCCGAGCAATTATTTTACGGTTTCGGACAAGAACATTCACGGTTCCACTACCGACTGTCCCCAGCCCGCAGATTCCTACTCTGACCGGTTTCAAACTGGCACCCCGCATGGTGATGTGTCGACTGAAGCGACTATGGTTTTATCGTTTGTTTTATCGTTATAAGCGTCTGACTGATAAATTCGACAGGTGACCGATTATAGCCCCAATATCAGGCAGTCTGCGACCGTTTAATGATGATAAGCAGACGGTATAGACATCAGGGTTTAGATGACCGACGCAGACTATTCAGGAAAGGTAGACAAAGCACCATATTGAATGGTGCAAACAACAAAAAGCTAATAATAAAAGCAGGTATTACGCTTTAGTTATATCTAGCTACTTTTTTTATTTTGTGACAAACCGAGCATCCGAGCAATATCGGCAGCGGGTCTGTAGCCAGGAATCGAAGTGCCATCTTCCAGGAAGATCGATGGAGTTCCCCGAACGCCTATATCATTTCCAAGCTGATATTGCTTGTCAATGGGGTTCCGGCAGTTTTTATTGGGAATTGATTCACCATTTTTGAGCGTTGTCATTGCGTGCTTGCGATCCTCTGAACACCAGGCTGACACCATCTTTGTATAGGAAGGAGCTCGTTTTCCTCCACGGGGAAACGCTAGGTAGCGTAACTCAATACCAAATTGATGGAGCTTATCTATCTCGCCATGAAACTTGCGACAGTAGCCGCAATCGACATCAGTGAAGGAGTAAATAACTGCTTTTGTCTCGCCTTTCGGGGAAAAGATAATCATCTCATCCTTTGGAATATTGGCGAGTTTTGTTTTGATGGCTTTTGTCCTTACGTTATTGGTCAGGTTGTCAATCTTGTCGCCCTCCAGCTTTAGCATATTCCCCTGAAAGAGGTATTGCCCATCTTCACTGACATACAAGACGTCGCTGCTGGACAGCAACACCTCATAAATCCCTGCCAATGGTGTCTCTGTGATAGAGTTAATCAGTACTGCTGAATTCAGAGCTTCCAAACGAGTCCGAATGAGCTCGGGCCCTACCTTTACGGCGACTGCAGCGGAAGCTGCATCTTCAGCATGATGCTTTTCGTCAGAAGGCGTTTCTCCAGCATGCCCTCCAGTAGAGAGCAGTAGAAATATCGATGTAACGACAACCCAAAAAAATCGCATAAGCACCCTTATATTTTATAAATATTAAATAACGTAATCAGTTAGGTTTAGCTCATAGTGTTCAAATTCAACACCGATTTCACGAAACGAAATTGATCAATCGTCACCCTCTTGGGTGATGTTCTGCATGCAGTTGCTGCAGCCGATGTCTGGCCACATGAGTATAGATCTGCGTCGTAGACAGATCACTATGCCCAAGTAACAACTGCACCACACGTAGATCTGCGCCATGGTTTAGCAGATGAGTAGCAAACGCATGTCGTAGTGTATGGGGTGACAATGGTTTGTCGATCTCAGCTTTCAGTGCATACTTTTTGATACGGTACCAAAAGGTTTGGCGGGTCATAGGCCTCCCCCTTCGTCCTGGAAACAGCGCATCAGTTCGATGACCTCCCATTAACTGCAATCTGGCACCAGCGAGATACCGTTCCAGCCAATCTAGGGCATTTTCTCCCAAGGGCACAAGACGCTCTTTGTTGCCTTTGCCCAACACACGAATCACGCCTTGTCGGAGATTAATGCTACTCGTTCTTAACCCAACCAGCTCCGAGACACGCAAGCCACTGGCATACAGTAACTCCAGCATGGCACGATCACGAAACTCTAACGGTCGATCAGTCATCGGTGTAGCCAGTAATGCCTCCACATCTGCCTCACTGAGCATTTGTGGTAGGTGCAGCCCCAGTTTGGGTGATTCAATGAGACAAACCGGATCTTCACTGATTAACTCATGGCGTAACAGGTAGCGGTAAAAACCGCGAATGGCGGATAGCATTCTTGCATTGGATCGGGCACTGTAGGCTTGCTCATTCCGCCAGCCCAGAAACTGCTGAAGCAAGAGATGGTCTGCATCTACCAGTTTCTTGTTGTTCTTCTCAAGCCAGTTAGAGAGCTGAACTAAATCCCTACGATAAGCCGACTGACTATTGTCCGACAAGCCTTTCTCCAACCAAAGGTTCTCAATAAATAAACTGATCAATTCACTACTGTCCGGTTTAAACAAACAAAAGAGAGCTGCTGGAGGATATACCCCGAACTATACAATAAAATAGCAGTGATTGAAACAGCTTTCCTAGCCACTCAACGGTTTCTAGGAGTGGAACATTTTATTTCATAAAATACATGCGTCAATAATAATTAAGTTACTAACAGTGCAGTGTGTAAAAACTTACTTTTCAAAACTCACAATCTTGTCTCAAATAGCCCACTTCTTCAGAGCAAAATATGAATGTTGTTTGAACAGTCAAACAGTCTGAGCACTGTAAAATGGCGTTTTTTACTGACTCCCAAATTGGAGCAGTATTCGATAGTTCGCCGTGATGAAAGAAAAGTGACTTCAAAGGCATCTGAAGCTACTAGGTGATATTTCTGTTTCTATTACTTTCAATCGGCTCTTTGCGGTCATTGAGTCTGACAAGTTTCGCCTGATTTTTATCCAGTGGCTACGGGATGTTATTACCAGATTTGATCTGTCTGACGGTAAGAATGGTTGCCTTTGATGACAAGACCATCAAAGGCTCAGTCAACTCATTGCTGCATCTCTTGCCGGAGAAAAATGATTAAACTACAGATGAATGACCGCCTCTTTTACCATTTCAAGTTATGCATTTCAGATGTAAATCAAAGCATTCAAGATCACGGATTCATGTAATAAATTGAACTTTGTTGAATGAGTGCTGTCGAACAATTTGTAGTGGCACAAATTAAGTAAGTGGCGACCAAGAAGAATACGGTGGTCTATATGCAGTGGATGTTATTTTAATTCATGCAATTGGCTGTTAATTTAGGTAGGTGTTTATTGTTTGTAGCTATTTAAAGTCAACTTTATGTTATTGAGGTACTTAATCTTATGAGTAATCCGGTTAATTTAACGCTAAGGCAGTCGATTTCTTTGAGCTTGTTTCAGCTCTCTAAGGCATCGAGGAGATCTGCGTGCGTGTGGAAAGTAGTGTTAGCGTTTGCTCGAATAATAAGGGTTGCTCACGACGATGAAACGTGTAATCAGCTTTCATTGAGTAAGTGGGGGAAGAACAGTTTTGCCAGTAAAACTGCCTTATTTGATAGGTCGACATCTACGGCGCCAACGTTCACCTATGAAGAAATCACTTTAAAAAATGTTATAGATAGAAAAGGAGAGCAAAAAGTAATTGTGTTGTCCGGTCCGCCTTTAAGTGAATGGCCAAAGATGAACCAGAGTACCGCATTGGCAATGCTTAATAAGGAAATAAAAGCTGATTTAGAGGAAATGATGAGGAATAATAAGCCACATAAAGGTGAGGTGTCGGTCATCAATTTGGAAGAAAACCAAAATGGTATTACGAAGATTGTAATACTACCAGTAGACATTAAGTCTACAACAACTGTGGAGCTACAAAATCTTTATATTGATGCTGTTATTAAATTAACAGACTCTAAAGAGCATGCTGAACAAGTCTACTTGTTCCCTCCTGCAACCAGAAGGGATATAAGCATCATCGCAAATGGTCAAGCAGTATGTTCGGAAATGGCTGATACGTTAGGTGCTGCAGGGAAGGTTACTGTGGTGAGCAAGCAAGGTACAAATTTGTTTCCATCATCGGCCGGAGGAAAAGGCGCACCTTCCGTAAAAAAATACGGCACACAAAACAGCGTATCAGGCGGAGAGAAAGTAAGTAGTGGTACTCGTTTCGGTGTAGAGGGAAATGATAATTTAGATAAAAACACAACGACGAATGTTCCTCCTGTTAATAAAGGTAATGCTCCTCCTGTTAATAAAGGTAATGCTCCTCCTGTTAATGAAGGTAATGTTCCTCCTGTTAATAATAAGGTAGAAAATCCAGCAATTGAACAACCTAATGTGGTCAAGATAACTAGGACAGCTGAGTTTACGAAATCACTTAAGGGTGGTGGAAATATTCCAGATATTACAGTCTCCATGCACTACCACGGAATGTTAGGCTATGCTAAAGAGCATTTTGAGAGTACGCAAAGAGGAAAACCTTATTCGGTAGTCAATGCGGCGAATAGTTTGATGAGTCATGGCGGTGGGATCGCAGCAGTCTTGAAAAAGAAGGCAGGCGGAACTTATGAAAATGACTGTCAAATATTAATAGCCCATCGTATGACTAAAGAGGGTGTCTGTATAACTACCGGCTCTTATCATTTGGGGGAAGATCAACCTAATTGTCAAAGAATACATAATGTTGTTGCTCCAATTAAACATCAGATTTCACGGCCGAAGAATGCTATCACCTTGCAAGATTATAGAGAAATATTTAAAAACGCGTGGATAGAACTTTTTGAATCTGGCTCTAAAAATCCAAAAGAAGAAATCGTTTGTTGTTTTATTGGATGTAGCATTTTTGGAGGATCCGGTGAGGATATGGCGCAAGGTCTTTATAGTGCAATGCAAGATGATAGACTAAAAAATCTAAAGAGAGATGGCATACTCCCCAAATTACATCTGGTAGGTTGGACAGGATCCAATCCACCTGACGGACTCACATTGAATCAATTTGAGCAGAAATGGGCAAGCCTGATGCAACAAGGTAATCAACAAGCTCAAAATACTGACCAAAGCAACACAGGAATACCTGAAGAAACTACCATACCAAAAGCAGCAATGGGTGAGAAAAATAAAGGGGATGGAGTGGTGCGTGGTCAGGATATTATTATAGATAATGATACTAATAATCTTTATTTCCCGAAGAATGATGATGTTGCTAATAAGTCGGAAAATATGGATATTTTGAATGGCTCTGATGACACAGATGCCGAGAAAAATAGAATACCTAAAGATAAAATAGCTGCGCAACAACTGCCCGAAAACTCTAAAAAAGGTACCGATGAAAGTGCTGAAACAACAGATAAAGGTAAATTTGACAGTGCTAACGAAGGAGCCGTAGGAGGAGGGGATAACAAAGAAAGTACAGCTAAAGACATGATTCAATTAAACGTAGATTCTGGTTATTCAACTGTTGATGCTGCAATAAATGCAGGGAAGGAAAGACTAGCTAAGTTAGGCATACAATGTTCAGAAGCCTTTACGGTAGTATCGGCAATCCCTAAGAGTTGTGGGAAGGGTAAGGAGTATGTTACGCACGATCTGCTCGCTACGATCGATGCTGGGGAGCTGTGTTCTTACACGCTAAAAGGTATAACGCACTATCTGACTATATCTAACATTGAAAAATATGCTGAGGGTAAGTGATTGTGTGCAATGTCCACTGACTCAGGATTTGGTTGTCGGTGTGAAGAAAGGAGATCAGCCACCGGGCACTATGAAGATATAGATGGATAGGCAATATTTACCAGGGTATGAAGACTGTGGTCGTATTATGATCAAATATGACTTGCCAGCGGGAATACAGGGGGAAGAGCATCCAACTCCTGGCATGCTTTTGAGGCGTTGTTCAGAGTGTGCTATTTATCTGATAATGAGAAAGGAAGGCTAGTAGCAGAGATGTTGAAGATTGCTTTTGATAGAAAGCTAGTATTCACTATTGGTCAGTCACGTGCGACTGGCGTCATCACTTGGAATGATATTCATCACAAAACAAAGGATGGGAGGGACATTCGGGTATCCGGATCCAGATTATTTGGATAGAGTAATTGATGAGTTGAAGGGCAAGCATATTACACCAAACGATGTACAAGGCAGGCAGGTAACGAAATAGGTAGCAGATACCCCTCTTTGTGGCGCAGACGACTGGAACAGTATTTGATGGTTCGCTGCGATGAAAGAAGAGTGGCTTCGAAGGCATCCGAAACTACCAGTGATATTCCTGTTGCTATTACCTTCAATCGACTCTCTTCTCAAACTGGAGGCTTCTGTTTAAGGCAGGTATCAAGAACAAACGAAGCAATGGTGAGTGGTGCGAAAACTACAGGATGAAAGTGCTTGGACTGATTAATATATGATCATGTTGTTGCCATGCCCATCCCTTCGTTTTAGCTTTTAGCCTGTTAATTTTAAACAGTAGGGCGGTTTTAAATTAAAAAAGGCATCCAAATGGCTGCCTTTTTCTCGCCGGAAAGCGAATAGTGAAGCGGTCGAGATTAGTTAAGCTTTTCCTTGATGCGAGCAGCACGACCACTACGATCACGCAGGTAGTAAATCTTGGCTTGGCGCACGTCACCGCGACGCTTGACTATGATCTCCGCTATCAGAAGGCTGTAAGTCTGGAAGACACGTTCAACGCCCACGCCGTTGGAAATCTTGCGTACCGTGAAAGCAGAATTCAGGCCACGGTTACGTTTGGCGATTACCACGCCTTCGAACGCCTGCAGCCGCTCGCGAACACCTTCCTTTACCTTAACTTGTACTATCACCGTGTCACCGGTGCAGAATACAGGAATTTCCTTCTCCATCTGCTCAGCTTCGAGCTGGGCAATGATACTATTTTTGCTCATGTGAAAATTGCTCCCAAGTCAGTCAATTATGGTCCGCAGATCGCTCTGCCGCAGGATTGTCATTTACCGCAGTCTGTTCGAGCTCTGCGATAAATTCTGCCAGCAACTGCTCTTCTTCTCGGCTCATCGCTCGTCCCTCAAGAAGGTCTGGTCGACGTAGCCACGTCAGCCCCAGTGACTGCTTTAAGCGCCACTTGCGGATCTTTTCATGATCACCGCTCAGTAGCGTCTCTGGCACCTTACACTCCTCAAACACCTCTGGACGAGTGTAGTGAGGGCAATCCAATAGCCCTTCGGCAAAAGAGTCCTCTTCAGCGGAGTTCTTATGACCCAGAGTGCCCGGTACAAAGCGCGATATTGCATCAATTAGCACCATGGCTGGCAGCTCTCCGCCGCTCAGCACGTAGTCCCCAAGAGACCATTCTTCGTCGATCTCGGTTTTCACTAGACGCTCATCAATGCCTTCGTAGCGTCCTGCAACCAGTATCAGCCTTGATCGTGCGGCCAGCTCTTCTGCACCCGCTTGGTCGAATTTACGGCCTTGCGGCGACAGATAGATCACACAGGTTGCAGAGCCTGCGACAGCCTTGGCTGCCCGAATCGCATCACGCAGAGGTTGAATTTTCATCAACATGCCGGGACCACCGCCATAAGGCCGGTCATCCACTGTTCGATGTTTATCATGGGTGAAATCCCGGGGATTCCAAGTATTCACCTCAATCACTCCTTTCTTCACCGCCCGCCCAGAGACACCGAAATCGGTAATCGCTCGGAGCATGTCGGGGAACAGAGTGACAACACCAAACCACATTTTAAAAATCCGGTTCCCAGAGGAGCCGTATAAACCCTTTTTCAAGGTTTACTTCTTTGACTACCCGATCCAGCAGGTACGGCACCATCCGCTTTCGTTGATCGACACTGCCACGGGTGGCGTGGACCACAAGCACGTCATTAGCTCCGGTCTCGATCAGGTGGTCAACCTTGCCTAAATTTACTTCATCGCCAGATTCGGTGAGGGCAAATACTGTCAAACCTTCGAGCTGATGCCAGTAATAGTCACCACTCTCTAGTTCCGGCAGTTCATCGCGACGGATCAGGATGTCCGACTCGGTAAACTGCAAGGCATCATCCCGGTCATCGCAACCGAGGACATGGGCAACCATGCCCTTGCCTTGCTTGCGACCACCGTCAATGCTAACAGCCTGTGTACGACCGTCTGGATACCGTAACAACCACTGCCGATATTTGAGAATGCTCTCCATCGGAGCAGTGAAAGAGTAGACTTTTATCCAGCCTTTTATGCCGTACACTGCGGTAATACGCCCCATGATCACACCCTGTTCAGCGACCAACATCTGATCGGGTGGACGCACAACGACACCGGCAGTGCTCATCAGGCAGCCTTAACCAGTTGTTTGACGCGATTGCTCATTTGAGCACCTCGTCCCAGCCAGAAGTCAACTCGCTCACGGTCGACACGTATACGCTCTTCCTGACCCCGAGCAATAGGATTAAAGAAACCCAGCCGTTCGATGAAGCGGCCACCCTGCGCACGGCGGTTGTCAGCAACGGTCAGATAGTAGAAGGGGCGTTTTTTGGAACCGCCCCGGGCAAGACGAATAGTTACCATGGAATCTGTCTTCCTGTAGTCTTTTACTTTTCGGCATTACGAGGTTTCATGGCCTCTGATAAGAGAGTGTAATCCATCAAGCGAGACGCTGTACTAGTCGCACAGAGACCCGAACCTCTACCCGTAGAAGGCGATACAGTTTACGGGAAATAAAAGGAGATGCAAGGTTAAAATAGAGCCAGCGTTGGTAGTTAAATAGCATGAGACCTCAGCATTATCAGCGATTTTAGCACTTTTAATTAATTATTATGACTTAACTGCTAGGGTTTATAAGAAACTTTAATGCAGATTATCAATCCAAAACAAACGCTTGTTGATTAAATGAAATGCAATAGTTATGACACCAGTTACACCCTTCACAGCATCAGAACTCAATACAGAAAACTGTACTCAGGTAGAGTTGTCCACGTCACTTTAGAAGGCCAGCATGCCAATAGAACAGTAGCCTGTTTGATCAACGAAAGTCAGTTGCAATGTGGTCGAGATGAATGGTTCACACAACCTTAAAAAAGGTTCCAGCATGCTATTGATGAAAGAGCAGAGGGCGATGCTATCAACGGTAATAGTTGGGTTGGTAGAGCAGATGAAGCGTTTGCATCTTTGACAATAGAGAAAGTAGCATCTGAAATCCGATTAAATTTTTTTTCTTCTCTGGATTCAAGCAACTTCTCTGGATTCAAGCAATAAGTACAAGCAAGGTAAATATCGGCATTGATCGCTTTTGCCGCCTTTATCATGGGCTGCAAACTCACCACTATTATCTAGGGTTTACGCTAATATCGAACGTAATTCTTGTGTCTTTTTTACATCCACAGTAAGCATATAATCTTTACAGCCTTTTAGCCTTACACTAAACGAATCACCCATATTATATTCAACATCCATTTCATAAAAATAATTTTCTTAAGATGTGCGAATCAGCTGGCTCTATATCTCTAACATAAATAGAGTAATGTTGGCAATAATAAACGATTTGAGTTCAAATCTGAAGTGAATAACTTGATGGTTAGGATTTATAATAAACTTTAATGCAGATTTTCAGTCTAAACAGTTTAATGTAAGTGATAATTAAATATCCGGTAATTAAATGGAACATGATTATGATGCCAGTAGCGCCATTCAAAACATCAGAATGCAATAAAAAAAGCTGTGCTCAGGTAGAGTCGACTGAGTCACTTTCAATAGAAGGCCAGCATGCCAATAGAGCAGTAGCCCCTTTGGACAACCAAAGTCCGTTACGATGTACCCAATATAAATCGTTAACACAGCCTGAAGCGGGATTCAAACATGCTGTTTATGAAACAATAGGGGGTAATAATAAAAGTGGTAATAATTGGATTAACAGAGCAGGTGGATCGCCTACGTCATTGACAATAGAGAATTTACCATCTGAGCTACTATCCAAAATTTTTTTGTATTTGGATTCATTGTTGGAGGTAGATCCTTGTTGTTTAGTCAATAAAAGATGGCGTAACATAATTGGATGCAAACATGGGATACGGTCTCTTGTATATTATGATGATTCACACAGGGGGCGTAGAAAAAATACAAAACCGACTGATGTCGAAATTTTCAATAGTAATACTTACTCTTGGATTTATGAATTTTCCCCCACAGCTGCAAACCGCATGAAGTATTTTTATAATAAAAAACACCGATATTTCGGTAAAATATTATTTTTTACTATATCCATGCTGTTAAGTAAATCTACGAATTTTCAGGTGTGTCTTGTAAGTGAGAATCGATTTAATCCTGCTATAAGCGCTCTATTATTTTTTCGCAGTTATGGCAGTCACAGCCTTATTAGCTTAGATTACACTAATGTCGAAGATTTTCAAAAATCCGTAATCGATATCTATCAAGATGAAAAGAGGATAACATTCGTTTCATTGAGTGATGATAGTAAGAGTTTTTTAACCATTAGCAAGAATGGTTTAGTGCAATTCTGGAATAATTTTGAAAAAAAGTGGACGTTGATCGAATGCAATAATATTAAAAAATCATCTGACTCATCACAGAATAAATTAGGGGTAAATGTGGGTTGTTTTGGCGTGGAAGATCGGGCGTACTGTGGTGACCTTAGTCTTGATGGTAATCATGCTGTTATACTATCCGATTTAGGGAATATTAGCTTCTACGAATTTAAAGATAAAAATATATGGAATGAAACAGAGTGTATTGAATTCGATTGCGAGTTAAGTAAAGTTATATTTTCTGTAGATTGTATGTGTTATAGAGAGGATTTTTCTGCTAGGCATCGGTGGAGAAGTATCTCGATAAGCACTGATGGAAAACGTGTTGTGGCAGTAATCCAAGATGTCGTCAAAATTTGGCATTCTGTTAATAAAATCTGGAAACAACAAAGTTGTTTTAAATTTAATCCATCGGTAACAATATCTTCTATGGCTGTATTATATTATGCTGATTTCAACTACAACGGTAGACACATTATAACTATTAAAAAGACTAATGATAAATTATGTAGAGCCATCATTTTGAAATATAATAATGAATGGAATAACATAGCTTGTATCACAAGTGAAAACTTGGTGATGGCCAGCTTTAGTCCAGACGGTAATCATATTGCGGTACTGTTTAATAGCGCTTCTAATTGTTTCGTTAAATTATTTAAACTGATTAATAGTAAGCGATTAATGGTGGAAGCCCATATTGATTTTGGTGGAGAATTGGATGCGAGGACTCTCCAGTTCAGTCCTGATAGCACACAAATTAGAGTACACTTTCCTTCATTTTTCCCTAGTACTTCGTCCTGCAAAACATGGAAGCTTGTAGCAGGCGATTCAAAAAAACCAGTGCTATATCTCGAAGAATTATTTCCGTCGACTGTTATTGAACTTAGCAATGATAAATTATTAAAAAGAACAATATGACATCTAATATTATACCCAGACAGCGAGTCTGTATTTCATCGGCTATGCCATAAATCTACAAACAACACTCAAGAAAACCCTGCGCACAGTTAACAAA